>JALGZG010000325.1 GCA_025782345.1 bacterium
GACTGGCTGCCCGCGACGCCCACGTCCACGGGAGCGCCCAGAAGCCACGGTTCCGTGTACGAGAACGAGATCTGGGTCTGGTTCTGGCGAATCCGCTCCCAGGAGGCGGAAGCCAACCTGCCCGTTCCCGCGATGTTCCCGAGGTCGATGTCCAGAACACCGGTGAGGTCGTCGGACGCGTCCGGCCCGCCGGAGAAGCCGATGACGCCCGATATCCGGCTCGCGGCGCCCTCGGTCACGGCGACACCCACGGTGGCCTCTCCGCTCGCCGGGTCGACGGCCACGACCGGCTCCTCGACGGCGTCGAGGAAAGCGAGCCTCTCCAGTCTCGGCCGAACTCTGGACAGCCGGGACAGGCTAAAGGATTCGCCGCGGTCCAGGCCTGCCTCCCGCGTTATCACATGCTCCCGCGTCACGTCGTTGCCGGCCACAACGACATCGCCGAACCACGTTGCGGTTCCCTCCTTCACCTCGACCTGCCCGGTGAGCCCCCCCTCGTCGCCGAGCCACACGGCCGCGGGGAGAGTCACTTGCGCGAAGGGTCTGCCGTCGTCCGCGTACGCACTCAGAAGCACCTCTATGTCTCCGAGGAGGGAGCGACGCGTCAGGTGCGACCCGGGTCGGAGCTCCAGGCGACGCACGAACTCGTCGGGCACCGGCCGGTCTACGCCGCGGAACGTGAGATCGTCCAGCTTGACCTCAGGGCCCTCGTCGACGGATACCGCGACCACCACGCCCGCCACCGTCGAGTCCCACGACACGCTCACGTGCGCGAACGGGCGACCGAGATCGGCAAGGAATGCGATCAACGAGTCTACGCCCGCGTCGACTTCCGCAGGGTCGAAGATCGTTCCCTCGTCCGCTGCAAGGATACCCAGCACGTCACGGGTGCGCAGACTCCGGTGCCCGTCGACCGAGGCGCGGATCACCGACGCCGCGCCAGCCGTCGAGACCGCGAGCAGAAGGAGCGCAGCCGCGAGCAGGATGGACGCGGCGCGCAGCGCGGGGGCAGCCCGGGCGCAGGACAGGACTCGCGGACCCGCTGCCCACCACCGGTCGAGTGCCTCTCTGATGCGAAGTGGTCTCCTCAACGTACCTGCCGCCTCCTTCTAGAAGAACGCGTTGACCCGGAAGTCCAACGTGTGGAGCGGGTCTCCGCCCGATCTCGCCTCTCCGTGATAAGACAGCGAGCCCGTGATGAACCGGTTGAACCTGTAGTCGCCGGCGAGCCGCCAATCCGTACACCTCCCGGTGCGGCGCCCCTCCGCCAGATAGGGATGGGCGGCCAGCGAGCCACCGGACGCAGCGACGTCGATGCCGGTCACCGACGCGGAGAGGGCGCCCCGCCCCGCGAGTCTGTACGTCACTGACGGTGTGACCTTGAGCACCGTGACGCTTACGCCCGCGAGCGCCTCGTCCTGGAGCCCCACCGAGGCCGTCAGCTTCGCCTCCAGACCACCAAGCTTCCTGAAGCCCGCCTCGCCCAGAAGAGAGCGCTCATCGACGTCGTAGCTGTCACCCGCCTCGGACTCCACCTCTCGTCTCCCGGCGTCAATCTGGAGCCGGTAGGTAACACCGCCGGTCCGCGTCAGCTTGACATCCGCGGTGCCAGAGCGCGCCTTCCTCTTCGTGCTCTCGTTTGAGTAGCTCCTGTCGAGGACGTCCTTCGTGTGGAGCGCGAGCCGGAGTGAGAGCGAACTGCCCGAGGACAGGTAGCGCACCACATGACGGCCGGATATCTCACCGCGAACCGTTTCATCGCCCATGATGACGGCGGGATCCAGCAAGTAGAGCCTCTGCTTCGCGTCCGTCGTCGTCATTTCGCCGAGCTTCAGATCGCTCGTCACCGTCAACCTGGAGAGGAATCGTCCGAGCGCGGTCGGCTCCGGCATCGACCGCCCGCCACGACCGTGGGCGGCGGGGCGAAGCTTCCACTTGGTGCTGGCTTCGATGCTGGTCACGGGCAGGTACTGTCCGGTCCTGACGATCCGGGTTATCTCAACGCCGTCCTCCACGGTAACGAACTTCTGCTTCTCCTCCACCTCTGTCGCCGTGACGGAGTAACGGATCTGTCCTGTCAGGCCACCACCGAGTGACGTGTGGTCGAGCCTGGCGCTGGCGAGGTCGTACCGGGACGTGGGGTCAAGGAAACCTTCCTCGAACTGGACTTCGCGGCGCATGACGCTGCCCTCGAAGCGAAGCTTCTCCCACCCGGTCGCACCCAGCCTGTATTCCTGCGTCTGCGTACTGGACGCCCTTGCCCATCCCGATCCGTCCGTCCTGTCGGTCAGACGGCGGGCGTACGACGCCCGGAACGAGACGGGTCCCGACTGCGCGCTTTCCAGGGATGCGCCGTATTCGTCGTACCGCTCGCCCTCGTCTCCCTCCGCGCGCTCGTCGTGAGCGTAGGAAGCGCCCGGCCGCACGGGGCCCACTTTCTGTTCGAAACCTCCGCGATAGAACGTGCGCTCCCGGTCGACCTCGGCCCCGACGCCGGTCCAACGCGACTTCACCAGGCGTCCCGCACCCCAGAGTCTCCCGCCCTCCGTGGGGCGCCCGTCGGCGGCGAATTCCGTCTTCGTCGACTCGAGCACGTCGTCCCGCGCCAGGTACGCGTGCGACAGCTCCACACGCCCTCCGCCACGCAGCAGCAGCGAGGACCCGCCCTCGAGCAGCGCCTCCCCGTTGGGAACAGCAAGTCCCTGAAGCTCCCATCGCTCCTCGTAGCCCAGCTCGCGAAACCGGCCGACACTCCGGAACCCACCAGAGACGCGCCGCGCATCGAGCGAGAACCCGAGTTCCGCCCCGTCGAGCGCGCCGACGGCGATAGAGGGCAGCGCGGCCGAGATCACCTGGGCGTTCCCCAGGTTGTCGTCGGCGTCCAGTGGGGAGTATGTGTTGCGGTCGAAGTCGGAGACGGCCCCAGACGCCTCCACGTACCCTCCGCGGCCGAGATCAAGCCGCCCATCGACCACGGCGAGCCCGTGGTCCGTCGGCATGGGCAGGTATCTGCCGAGGCTGTAATCACCCTCTCCCTCTCCGGCGTAGATGTAGTGCCCGGTGACGTAGTCGTAGACATAGTCCCCCCCACCTGCTCGCTCGAAGTGGAGGTTGTAGCTGCCGGAGCCGGGGGGATCCGCGTAACTGAAGAAACTGACCGTGTCGGTTTCGACGAGATTGTAGTCACCGTTGCCGACACCTACCGAGTCGACACCGTCGTCGTGCGCCAACTCCCTGTTATCCCCGGCGGCCTCGAGCACCGCGAGCTCCTTGGCCGAGAACGAGGCGGACGCGGACGCGCCCGTGTCGTCCAGTTCGCGGAAGTACGAGAGGCCGAGCAAGACCTGCCCGCCCGCGTTCGTCAGCGAGGTCCTGCCGGCGTAGGTGTCGCGTTGGTAGTCGCCGGAGCTGAACTCGTAGTCCACCGTGATCTCGTTCTCGCGGACGATGGGCCGGTGCTCCGTGAACTCGATCGCCCCTCCCGCGTAGTCGATCACGTAGTCGTTGTCACGCCCTCGCGCCATCTTGACTCCGTCGACCCACACGCGCTCGCTGCCCGCAACAACGGAAACGCCCGTCCCGCCCGATTCGTCGGTCAGCAAGTAAGCGCCCTGCTTCCCGTCCACACCGAGGAACGTCGAAGTCCTGAACTGACCCGCCGTGCGCGCCCCGGCGAGCATGATGTCGGCGCGGCCGCGAGAGGCACTCAGCATCGCCCCCGTTGCGTCCCTGCGGAAGTCTGCGAGAGGCCCCCCCTCGATCCCGAGCACGTAGTCGCCCATGGTGGCCGCGACGTTCTCTCCCTCTATCTCGATCAGCACCTTGTCGAGGGCCCGGAGCTCCTCCGTGTCTCCCTCGGGCGCCAGCCGAGTGTTCTGATCGGACAGGTAGGCGGCCACCGACACGTCGCGCGTTACGCGCCCCGTGATGTTCATGCGGAGCGACTGCTCGAGGCTCGCGTCACGGTTCGAGCCTACGGTGATACCGAACGTCTTGGCCCCGCCGATGGTAAGCCCGTGCGAGGGCGGAGGCGGGGCCTCAGATTCGTCCGGGCGCTCGAGCAACTGGGCGTCTTCCGCGAAGCCCGGGGGGAGCGCGGCCAGTGACTCGAGGACGGCACGACGGTGGATCTTCTTCAGGTTCAAGGGGATGAAGCGGTAGGTGATGGTCACAACGCCGTCGTCTGGGATCGCGGAGATGACAGTGACGGTCCCGCGGTCGTAGTCGATCTCGTAGTCCACGCCGCGCGTGAGGGCCTCGCCGTCGACCCGGACGCTGTCGCTGCCCGCGATGAGGAACACGTCGGGCAGTTCGACTCCGGCCATCGCGTCGGCGGGCCGAACCGACAGCTCGCGCCCCCCCCCTCTCCGGACGATGGAGCCCGCGTGTGAGGCCGGCGTGAGCAGGAACAGAACGAGCAGGACAGCGAGGACCGCGCCCGCGGAACTCACACGCCAACGACGAGGCGATACGCCGCGGACAGGGCGCGCGGCACGCGGTACGCCGGAGCGAACCCTAGCGTCCTGGGGCATCGGCGTCATAGATAATCTCGATCAGCTGCACGCGCCCGGTCTCGCCGTCAAGCGCGGCCAGCTCGCCCGCGGGACCCAGTGCAATGGCGGTGAAACGAAAGCCCGTGTCGCCCGGGAGCGACGTCGTGTGAGGACCCCCGCCTGCGGGGAACGCCAGTACGCGGTTGTGCCGCGCGTCAACCACGAGGACGTTCCCGTGCGCGTCGAATGCGACGTCCCGGGGTTCGAGCGTGTCCGGAGCCGAGAGTGAGTAGAGAGGGGCACCGAACTCGTCGAAGACCTCGACCGAGAACCGGCCGGCATCGGCCACCGCGACCTCCCTCGAGGGGCCGGCCGCAACGTCGTTGGGCGCGAGGAGCCCTCCTTCGTCCACGCCGAACCAACCGAGGGGCTCGAGCGCCTCGTCAAACTGCGAAAAGGACAGTACGGACTGGGTGTCGGTATCGACCAGGAGGAGCCCTCCGGCCTTCACGACCGCGATGGCCACGGGGCTCCCTGCCTCGTCCTCCGTGACCACCAGGCCGACGTAGTTGCCCTCAACGTCGTAGCGAGCCACGCGGCGGTTGCCCTCATCGAGCACGTAGGTGTAGAAGCCCCGGTAGACGCAGACATCGCTTGGAGTGTCCAGCCGCTCCGCGTCCCAACCGTAGCCTCCGAATTCCTGGAGGAGCGTTCCGTCACGTCCGATGACGAGCACTCTGTGGTTGCCGGTGTCCGCGATGACCACGTTCCCCCTGTGGTCCATGGCCACTGCCGCAGGCTCCCTCATACCCAGCTCGCCCGTGCCCGGCAGTTCATCGAGTGCGAGGAGCCCCGTTACGTCGCGCGTGCGCGCCGATGAGTCCACCGGACGCGGCACGGCCGCATGGCGCGCGCGCGACGGGAGCGCCGCGGTGACGATCACGGCGGCCAGTACCGCCGCCACGACATGGACCGCCGTCAGCGGCGGTCGCCGAAAACGACTTCTCCAGTCGACGCACATAGTGGTTATCTCCATCAGGGATGGGTCACGGGGGAGCGGCGCAGACAGAAGGGAAATGCGAGCGTCAGAACGACATCTCGAGCGTCGCTCTGGCACCGACCTCGCCGCCAGAGATCTGCGGAACCACGGAGAGACGCGCGCTGGGCTCGCCGAGAACGCCGGCGTTGTGCCGCCTGGCCATCCACGCGCCGTCGACCGCGGAAACGACCCGATTGAGGACCGCCAGGCCCGTCATGTAGAAGGCGTTCCTCTCCGACTCCGAGGCGAACAGCCGGAGATCCCGGTACTCAAGGAAGCGGTCCCTGGTGCCCCAATCCCACGAGAGGTCGCCGTGATACCCGTTCTCCGCGAGGTACGCCCTCTGCGCCTGGAGGTCGTCCGGGAAGAGGCTCCTCGCCTCACGGCGGATCGACTCGTTGTAGCTGTCGTCTCCCTCGCTGCGAATGTAGCCGCCCATGTCACTGAGATAGTCGGAACTGGCCCCCGCGGCAGTTCCCGCGAAGATCTGGGCGTATTCCCTGTAGTCGTCCTCTCGCATGCCCTCCTGGATCCGGAACGCGCCATATCCCGCCCATATGCCCGCCTCGGCCGCCATGAACCAGCGCCCGCGGGTCGTCTCGCCCGCGTAGATCTGTCCCCAGCCGGGCAAGACGCACGACAGGAGAAGCGCGACCATGGGGTTCTTCGTGTCCGCGCCTCCGCCGTAGGACACACCGGACGGGGGTCTCGCCTCCAGCGCCGCCAGCGGTGTCTCATCCGACAACGACAGGCCCGACTCCGCAAGACAGGCACCGACGTATCCCGCCTCCCACGAGAGGCTGAGCGGTGCACC
>JALGZG010000025.1 GCA_025782345.1 bacterium
CTGGGGACCCTGGAGAACGCCGTGGCGGTCGCTGCGCGCATGGGCGGGATCGAGGGAGAACCGCGGGTGCAGGAGCCTGTCAGGCGAGAAAGATTGACACTGTGGGACCTGCTGACGGGCACCGCCTCCAACCTGCTGCGGCCGGAAGGCTCGAGCGTGGGGGCCCACTACATCTACAGACCCTCCAAGTGACCTGCACAAAAGGATTTGACAGACCCAGCCCCGGTTGTTAGGATTTCTATGACGTGCCCTTGACGGACGAGGGAGACTCGTTCCTCGAGGGTGGCGCTCCGGTAGCGCGGCCCCGGCGGGCCGCGCTCAAAAGGAGAGGGAATCGGGACGCTGTCCCGGCGCGAGAGCCAAGCTCCGACGACGGAGGTTCAGGGCCATGACGAAAGCCGACCTTGTGGATATCGTCGCAAACAAGACCGGTCTCACGAAACGGGATGTAGCCCAGGTCGTGGAGGCTTTGCTTGAGGCCATAAAGGCCTCGCTTGCGCAGCACAACCACATAGAGATCAGGGAGTTCGGGACGTTCAAGGTCAAGAAGCGCAAGGCCAGCATGAAGTATAACCCGCGGGACCGCTCTCAGAAGGTCGTGGTCCCGGAGAAGATGGTGCCGGTGTTCAAACCAAGCAAGTTCCTGAAGGAGAGAGTCAACTGGAGTGGTCAGGAGGAGGCGCCCGGCGACACAGCGGGGCCCGAGTCCGGAACAGGAAGCTCAGAGGAGGCAAATGTCTAGTCTCAAGAAGAAGCGCAGAGCCAAGATGGCGAAGCACAAGCTCAAGAAGAGACGCAGGAAGGACCGTCACAAGAAGAAGAACCGCTAGGCTTGGCGGGTGAGTGACCGACAGAGGATGTCATCTCTTGGAGGCGCGATGAGCGACAAGAAGAGAGACGATTGGGGTGGCAGGGAGCGAAGGCAAGCGAAGCGCGTTGATGCGCAGATCGCGCTACAGCTCTCAGGGGCGGACGAGGCCTTTCCCGGTGAGTCGATCACGACCGAGAGCATCAACGTTGGCGCGGAGGGCGTCTACTGCCACGTAGGGCACTTCGTAGCTCCGCTGACCAAGCTCCAGGTCACCATGGTCCTGCCCTTGAAGAACAAGAAGGGGCAGGTGAAGAACGAGATAGTGAAGACCCAGGCGGTGGTGGTGAGGTGTCAACCTTCGGGAGATGAGAGTGGAGGGTACAAGAGTACTCTGGACGAGTACGTCCACCAGCACGCGGCGAGCGCGTAGGCGAACCTTCGGGTCGAAGCCGCGTGGGCGAATACGAGAGTTGGACGACTACATACGAAAGGACGGCCCGGTGCTATGCGCCGGGCCGTCTGCATACCGTCAACGCGAGCACCTAGAAGCGATAGGCCGCCTCCACAATGAGAGCGGATTCATCGACGCTCTCGTAGTACGCAAAATCACTGTCCTCCCGCTCGTAGCTACCCTTGATCCAGGCCACATCGACCGCCAGCACCGTGTCGATGAGGATCCCAGCACCCAGTGTGTAGTAGGAACGGTCGCGGGTTACCGTCAGCCCGTTGTAGGCCATCGGCCGAGACACGTAGCCTCCACGGAGCCGAAGAGGCCAGGAGGGGACCGTCACCTCGGCGCCGATGCCGTACCCCAGGGTCTCCTTGTAAAGGTGCCGCCTCTCGAGGCCGTCAGCGCCCTGCTCGGTGTCGGTGATCCTGCCCTCGTAGTCCATCTGAGACCAGTCTGAATAGTTGAGGTCGACACCAACGACAATGAACTCCAGTGGTGCGTACGCCACCCCTCCGCGAAACGCGAAGGGCAACGTCACATCGTCGCGGAAGAGCACGCTCCAGTCGTCGATCGTCGTGGAGTCGGGCCCGACCAGTTCGGTGTAGTTTCTGGCCGTCCCGTCGAAAGTCAGCCACGTCGGCGTGTCGATGGCGACGTCACGCGCACACCACTGATGTCCGCCTTGTACCGGTCCATTATGTGCACTTCTTCGTACCTGTCGGAGAAGCCGTAGTCGTCGTAGATGTCCCAAAACCAGTCCTTCGAGTAGTCGCCGCTCATGAAAGACACGGTGGCACCGAGCGAGATGGTCGGGGAAGCGTCGAACGCGCAAGCCAACGAAAACGCGTTGATGCCGCCGTCTGCGATGTAGTCTTCCTCACTCGCCCACAGTTCCCTCAGGGGTGGCTCGGGGGGGTCGGCGTCGGGGTTCTCGTTCCACTCTATCATGTCCTCATACGCCGCCAGCCGGTCGTCACTGAAGTTGTAGATCTGCTCGAAGCTCAGACCGAGGACCAGACTGCCCCGGAACGTCGGGAAGGGGTAGGCGAACCGGGCGGACGCGAAGTGGGTCCCTGTCAGGTCGGTGCTGAACTCGCTTTCCGCCATCTCACCGTCGATCCCGAGGGTACTTCTCCTGAAACCGGCGGACAGCTCCGCTCTCTTCAGCCTGGTCAGGGCTGCAGGATTCGACGTGATGGCGGTCGCATCGTCCGCGACAGCCATGGACACGAATCCCATGCCGGCGGCCCTCGCACCGGTCACGAGCGGATTGGTCAGCGGGATCTCGTTCAAGGGGGCGACGAAGCCCGAGTCGGCCCAGGCGACCATCGGCGAAGCCAGCAGCACGAGGGCCCCCGCAAGGACCGGGATGTACGTCAGCCACTTTCTGCTCATCCTGTCCTCCTTGCTAGAAACCCTTCTTTGGCTTCTTCCACAGGTCCCGCTCGTCCTTCGGTTTCTCCTTCTCTTTCTCCTTCGGTTTCTCCTTCTCTTTCTCCTTCTCTTTCGCTTTCGTTTTCTTCTTGTCGCTCTTCTGGCTCGGCTGGCTTGCAGGAGGCGGCGTGCTGCTAGTGCCGGACCCGGGCTTGGTGAACCCCCAGCCGCCCGATGCCCAACCGCTTGAGCCCCAGAGGTGCCTCGTGTCCGTCTCCACCTTCGGCCCTATGTAATCATCGTCGTAGTCGTAGCACGGGTCGTAGCACGGGTCGTACCAGTAGTAGTCGTCGTACCACCATGGGGAACCGTAGTAGCTGCCCCAACCGTAGTGCGAGCTGTAGTACGGCTGACTGTACGGGTGGTAGTAGGCGGCGTCCGCATGGCAGTCCGCGCAGCTCCGGTAGTACGTGTCCTCTTGGACGACGCTGCTCCCGGTCGGGTGCTTAAGAACCGTGTAGCACCCCCCGTTCAGGAGCAAGAGGGAAACAGCAAGTATCGCGAGAGCGTACGATATCCGTCTCATCTCATGTACCCCCTTTCTGCTGAAGTTCTCGTGAAACCCCAAGTTTGCGAGAGCCTGCGCCAGACTTGACGACCTGACGTCTGCGTTGATTCAGGTTAGCACAAACCGGGCACAGCACCAAGCAGCGCCGTCCTCTTGCGGGCCGGCGCCCTCGCCCCCGATGAAGGCTCCGCGGTATCGCGGAGGGGCTTGAGAGGCGCACAGCCTCGTGCTAGACTGTGCCCGGATGTCTGGAGGGAAATTCATTGCCGGCTTTCTTGCGACACAATCGGATTCCCGGGATCGCGGCGGCGCTGACCCGCTCTGCCGTTCTGCTCGCCGCGTGTACCGCAGTTCTGCTCGCCGCGTGCCCCCGACCTGCCGCCGCAGCGGAGCGCCGGCAGGAGGTGCGCCCCAACGCGCAGGCCTACCTGCACTACAGCCTCGGACGACTGATGGAGGTCAGTGGCGCTCTGACCGACGCTCTGGTGCAGTACCGCAGGGCCGACTCGCTGGACCCCGGGCACTGCGAGCTCAGCAACGCGGTGGCTCGAACGCTCTACGTACTCGGCAGGATCGATGAGGCAAGCGAGAGAAGCGTGATGGCGCTCGAGCTGTGTCCTGACAATCTCGACGTGCTCGCCATCCGCGCGGAACTCCTGCTGGTCCAGGGTGAGACCCGCGAGGTCGAGGAGCTTCTGTCGAGCGTCGTTTCGGACCACGGCGCTCCACGTGAGTTCGCAGCTCTCTACGGGGAGGCTCTGCTATCACAGGGACGACTCGAAGATGGAGCCGCTTATCTGCGCTCGCGTTCGGAAGCGGACTCACTCGACCCCAGGATTGCCGCCATGTACGGCCGTGCGCTGCTGCTGCTGGGAGACTCGGAGGGAGCGGTCTCTGAATTCAGACGGTCGGCTCGACTGGAACCCCACGACAGGGCAGTGACAGGGATGCTCTCGCGAGTCCTGATCGCGCTCGGCAGGCCTGAGGAAGGCGTGCCTCTGCTCGAGTGGATCCATTCGCGGTACGAGGCGGTGGAACCCGAGTTCATCTCGCTGGCAGCCGGCTACTCGATGATGGGCGACTCGGAACGAGCCGAGGCGATCCTCGACACGGCCACCGCGAGGTTCGGAGACACCGCACCCATCCTGCGGGCGCGCGGCGCCATGTACTACGGCGCCGGGGACTACGACGGTGCCATGAGTGCGTATGAGAAGCTGCTCGAGATAGAGGAGAACTCCGTGACCGCGCTCAATTTCATCGCCTACACGCTGGCGGACGAGAACCGCGAGCTCGAGCGCGCTCTCGAGTACGCGAGGCGCGCGGTCGAGTTGGAAGAGGACAACCCTCTTCTACGCGACACGCTCGGCTGGACCCAGTTCAGACTGGGCAACATGGAGGAGGCCCGACGCGAGCTCGATCTCTCGGTCGAGCTGGGCGGCGACAACCCGGTGATACTCGAGCACCTGGGCGACGTTCTGCTCGAACTCGGGCTTGTCGACGAGGCCGTCGACGTCTGGACGGATGCGCTCGAGGCGTCGCCCGGAAGAGCCTCCACGATTGAGCGCATCGAGGGGACCGGCGCCCTGGTGCCGGCGAACCTGCGCGAGTCCACGAACGGAGAGACCCCGTGAGGCGACTCCTGGTCCTCGTTGTCGCGGTGTTCGCTCTGCTCTCGGGCTGCAGCCGGGCCCCGCGCGTGGTCGGGCCGCTGGGCCCGTCCGAGCTCGCGGTGCTGGTGGACGAGATCAACACCGCTGCCCCGGGCGCAGAGAGCTACAGGGGAACCGGCGACGGGGAGATCACTGTCTCGGGAAGGACATTGAAGGTAGCTTTCGCCATCGTCTACGAGCGTCCCGGGTGGCTCAGGGCCGATCTGAGGCCGGCGATCGGGACGATGGGCGCTTCTCTGACGGCGCTCGCTCTCATGGAAGGGGAGTGCGCCCGCCTCTTCTTCCCGGCGCGGCTGCTCGTGGTGACAGGGTGCATCTCGGACGTCGCGGGGTACAGCGACTGGCTGGACCCGGCCTCGCTGATCCTGGGGTTGCCCGATGCCTCCTTCATCCTGAGGATGACCGGGGTCACAGCCTCTCGCAGGGGCGGCACGCTCACTCTGGAAGGGCTTGTGGAAGACTCGCGTGTCCTGGTGGAAATCGACGAGGACCGGTCGATCATCACAGAGATCGAACTGGGCCGCGAGGGCACCGACGCACATCTCCGTTTTTCCTACGAGGGCCACGGCTGGAAACCCGGGACCTCAGCACCGCGGACGGTAGAACTCGTGGCGCTCGAGGGGGAGAGCCGCGAGATGGGGATCACCCTCCGGTACAACACGCTGCGCAGAGCAGAGTCGATCGATCGCAACGCGTACGATCTCGAGATCCCGCCCGGCGTGCTCGAGATCGACTGGACGGAACTCGACGTCTGGAGGTGAATATGAAGAGGCTCGCCAGCGGGTTCGCCCGCCTCACCCTGTGCCTGTTGGCCGTCGCGGGGCTGCTGTCGTGCTCGGGTCCCGTGATTACGGCGGTCGGTGACAGCAACGAGCTGGTGATAATCCACGACCACGACTCATCGAAGCTCGTGGAACTTGTGGTCGACGCTATGGAAGCCGGGTGCAGCTGGCTGCTCGAGGAACCGGCGTTCAAGACGACCCTCACGACGCTCGAGAGATCCGGGGATCTCAAGAACCTGAGGCACGTGCTCCTCGTCGGGACCTTGGACGGCGGGGCCGTGGGGGAGATGGCCCGGAAGTTGTTCCCGGACCTCGAAGAGGATACTCCCCCCACTCTCTCATTCACCGAGGACGTGTGGGCAAAGCGCCAGGTGGTGGGAGCGGTGGTCGGCGCAGATTCCAGAGCCGTCGCGACCTTCCTGCGCGAGCATGGAGACCGTGTCCGGGCCGACATGGAGGCGGCAACTCTGGCCTGCCTGTCAACCTCGCTTCGGGAAACGGCCGTCAAGGCCGGGATGGCACAGGCGATGTCCGAGCGATTCGGATGGTCGCTGAGTCCCCCCAGCGGCTATGACTTTTACACCACGGACGCCGCGGACGGGTTCGTGTTCTTCCGCCGGACGCGTCCGGACAGAACAGTCTTCGTCTATTGGACGAACGGCGGACCCGGGTTCGTGTCCGAGCAGTTCGCGCTCTCCAGACGCGACGAACTGGGCGCTCGCTACCTCGACGGCGACGTCATCGAATGGAAGCGGCCGGTCGAAGTGGAGCGCGTCGACTTCTTGGGACTGTCTGCCGTCCGGGTGTCGGGGTGGTGGAGCAACAGAACGCTCGTCGGGGGAGGTCCCTTCAGAACCTACTGCTTCCATGACCCGTCGACTGAACGCGTGTATCTCGTGGACATCAGCCTGTTCGCGCCCGCGTTCGACAAGACGGCGCTCATGCGAAACCTCGATGCTATCGCGCACACCTTCACGGCAGGGGAGTGAACGCTCTCGGCTTTCACGCTCTCGGCTTTCAACTTGACAGACAGTACACGCTCTGATATTTTGACTCTGCCTTTCACCGGGTAACAGCATGCTGGCCGCAAAGGCGGCCAGGCGCGGGGACACTGCGAATGGCCCCTCAGTATGACGACTTCACCGCACGAATCGCCGAGCTCGAGTCACAGCTCGCGCGTGATGCCTCTCCCAGGATCTTCGCATCGAGGCTCACCCGAACCACGTGGGCATACGCATCGTCCTCGCCAGGACCATCGTCGATTCCCAGGGACGGGAGAGCGCACTGTCGGCATACGGCGACGTACTGACGCTCGACTCGGGGAATCTCGAGGCCCAGGCGTACCTCGACTCCGTGCCGGAACCGGTGGAGGCATCTGTGGAGAGCGCAAGCACAGTGAATCCTCCTGTGGAGGACGGGGCCACCTCCGCCCCTCCTGACGAGGCGCCGCCCACACCTCCTGAGCAGATCGCACCGTCAGGGCGCCGACCAGGCGCAGGTTCGTTGTCCGAGGAGCTTGCCCATCTCGCAGACCTGTTCCTGCCGGCGGACACGAACTCCGATGGGCCGTCACTCGGCCCATCGAGCATTGCAACGCTCACGCTCGCCGAGATCTACTCGCGACAGGGCCTGTACGGCAGGGCGGCCGAGGTCTGCGAGCGCATCCTGGAACGTGACCCCGACAACGAGGAAGCGAAGTCGGCCCTCGACGAGTACAGGAAACATCCCGCATCGGTGTAGAGCGCCGAATCCGATGGCGAGCCGGCTGATGGCCCCATCTCCCTGCGCGTCCCGGCGATCGAGAACAGCACACGATCGCCGGGGCGCAGCTGAATCCGGGGTTTCCCGAGCTGGAACATACGTATTGACGCGGTACAAGGCGGGATTGTATCCTGCTTCCACTGCGCCTTAATCGGCGGTTCTGTGACCTTCAGCATGAGAGATACATGGCCACGAGCAACGATTTCTACAACGGTATGGTCATCCGCAAGAACGGCAAGCTCTACTCGATCACCGAATTCCTTCACGTCAAGCCGGGGAAAGGCGGGGCGTTCGTGCGGAGCAAGCTCAAGGAAGTGAAGACGGGACGCGTTCTCGATGTCACATGGAGAGCCGGGGAGAAGGTGGACGACGTACGCCTCGAGCGTAGCAAGACGCAGTATCTCTACAAGGACGATCAGTTCCACTTCATGAAGATGAACGACTACGAGCAGTTCTCTCTGACCGCGGAGGAGATCGGGAAGAAAGCGCAGTTTCTGAAAGATGGATTGGAAATTGAGATACTCTTCGACGGCAGCACGCCAGTGATCGTCGAGCTACCCAACTTCGTCGAGCTGACGGTCGTGACGACGGATCCCGGCGTCAAGGGAGACACGGTCTCGGGAGGCTCCAAGCCGGCAACCCTCGAGACTGGAGCGGTCGTCCAGGTCCCTCTCTTCATCGAAGAGGGTGAGCGGCTCAAGATCGATACACGCACGGGTGCCTACGTCTCGCGCGTCTGAGTGTGCCTTCGGGCTTCTCCTGGGGGTCAGATGGACAAGAAGAAGATAGAGGAACTGATCAGGCTGGTGGAAGAGAGCGAGGTCGGCGAGCTTACGGTATCGGGCCTGTTCGGCTCGGTGAAGATCGTGAAAGAGGCTCCGCCCGCGGTCGCGGCTGCCGTCACCGCCCGTGGGGCGACGGCCACTCCAGAATCCGTCGTTCCCGGCGTCGCTGCGGTCGAGGAGACGCCCGACTCGGCGGACCGTGACTCAGGACTCGTTCCGATCGAGTCGCCGATGGTAGGCACCTACTACGAGGCGCCGTCACCGGACTCACCGCCGTACGTGCGACAGGGCGACCGCGTGAGCAAGGGACAGGTCGTCTGCATCGTCGAGGCAATGAAGCTCTTGAACGAGATCGAGTCCGAGGTTAGCGGGACCATCGTTCGGGTGACGGTCGAGAACGCGCAGGCCGTGGAGTTCGGACAAGCGCTCTTCATGGTCGAGCCCGACTGACGGGTCGACTCGTGTTGGAGGTGGAACAGACATGTTCGGCAAGGTGCTCGTAGCCAACAGAGGTGAGATCGCGCTCCGCGTGATGCGCGCCTGCAAGGAACTGGATATCCCAACCGTGGCCGTTCATTCCGAGGTCGACGAAGACGCGCTTCATGTGAAGTTCGCGGACGAGGCCGTGTGCGTGGGGCCGGCGCACGGTGGCCTGAGCTACCTGGACGTCAAGGCGATCATGTCCGCCTGCGAGGTGACCGGCGCCGACGCGCTCCACCCGGGCTACGGCTTCCTGGCCGAGAACGCCGATTTCGCCGAGGTCTGCGAGGCGCACGACATCACGTTCATAGGACCGACGGCCGACATGATGCGAAGCCTGGGGGACAAGGCACGGGCGCGCGCGATGATGTCCGCGTCCGGCGTGCCCGTGATCCCGGGAACCGACGGGGTGGTCGCCGACGCCGAGGAAGGGGCCCGTGCCGCGGAATCGCTCGGCTATCCGGTGATGATCAAGGCGTCAGCCGGCGGAGGCGGCAGGGGCATGCGAATGGCGGCGGACGCGAAGGAGTTTGCCGCTAACTTCCCGGTGGCCAGAGCCGAGGCCGAGGCCGCGTTCGGTAACGGCGACATCTACCTCGAGAAGCTGATCCCGGAATCGCGCCACATCGAGTTCCAAGTGTTGGGGGACAACCACGGCAACGTCGTGCACCTGGGAGAGAGGGACTGCTCGATACAGCGGCGCAATCAGAAACTCATAGAGGAATCTCCGTCCCCCGTCGTCTCGCCCGAGCTACGGGGGCGCATGGGGGAGGCGGCCGTCCGCGGCGCCAGGGGAGCCGGCTACGTCAGTGCCGGCACGGTGGAGTTCCTCCTGGACTCGGGTGGTGATTTCTACTTCATGGAGATGAACACGCGGATACAGGTCGAGCATCCGGTCACAGAACTCGTCACCGGCGTCGACCTGGTGAAGGAGCAGATCAGGATCGCAGCCGGGGAACGGCTGGGAATCGAGCAGGCCAAGCTGGGCTTGAGGGGACACGCGATCGAGTGCCGCATTAACGCCGAGGACCCGGAGCGGGACTTCGCTCCATGTCCCGGGACCGTCCGTGAGTTCTACGTGCCCGGCGGCCCTGGGATCAGAGTCGACACGCACGTATACAGCGGCTACACAATCCCTCCGCACTACGATTCGATGATCGCTAAACTCCTCGCGCATGGGAATACGCGGGAAGAGGCCATCGCGCGCATGCGGCGCGCCTTGCAGGAATTCGTGGTCGTGGGTGTGGCAACGACGATACCGTTCCACTCGGCCATGATGAATGACCGCGATTTCATCGCCGGCACATTCGACACCGGCACACTAGCACGCAAAAAAAAAGCCTATGAGCAGTTGGTCGGAGCCGTCTAGCCATGGAACTCAACCTGTATACGCATCCAGATGATCTCTCCGACGCCGAAGCTAAGGGCAAGACCGTTGTTGTCGTGGACGTTCTGCGTGCTTCCAGCACGATAGTCCAGGCCTGCGAGAACGGCGTCGCGCGCATCATACCCGTCGCGACAGTTGAGGAGGCTGCGAAGCTCCTGTCCACCCTCGAACGCAAGAGGACCCTCTTGGGCGGCGAGCGGGAGGGCCTACCAATCGACGGATTCGACCTCGGCAACTCACCTCTCGAGTACACTGAACAGGTCGTGAAGGGGAAGACGCTCATCTTCACCACGTCGAACGGCACGGCCGCCATCACGAAGAGCGCCTCGGCGAGGGAGATCGTCCTGGGCTGCTTCCTCAACCTGAGCGCCGTCGTGACGCACGTTATATCGAGCCGCGCCAAGAAGGTCGCGGTGCTTTGCGCGGGCAACCTCGGTCGCCTGTCGCTCGAGGATTTCGTTTGCGGGGGCCACGTGGTCGACCGCATCGTGGACGGAACCCGGGCCAGCACGGTGCTCAACGACGGAGCCGTCGCGGCCAGGGCACTCGCGAACGCGCTCGGCGACGTCGGCGAGGCGGTCAGGAATTCCTCTCACGGGCTCCGCCTCGCGGAACTCGGGTTTGAAGATGACCTCGAGTTCTGCTCTAAGGTGGACAACTACGTAACGGTGCCCATCGTCGAAGATGGGAGAATCTCCCCGCAGAATCGGCGCCGCTGCTAGGCGGACCCAGAGGGCCTGAAACGTGGGACTCTTCGACCACATGACAGACGATAGACGCCGGCAGCTGGTCGGCGTACTGCTGCTCTTCCTCGGCCTGCTCATCGGCGTCAGTCTGGCCACTCACGTCTATTTCTCTCTCTCGAGCGACCTGGGCCCTGAGATCTGGACGACTCAGCTTGGTTTGCAGAACCGACAGGTGTCCGGATGGATGTTCGACCTGCTGGGCCTCTGCGCCTGGGTCGCGCCACTTCTGCTCATTATGTGGGGATGGAACCGGATCGCCGATGGAGACCCGGGTCCCCTCGCTCTCAAGAGCGTGTTTATGCTGGCGGTTTCGATGATAGCCGTCGCGCTCATCTACACCGTCGGCGGGGAACGAACCGCCACCGTGACCGGCGTGGCGGGGGCGCTCCTGGCCGACCTGGGAATTCGCCACATAGGCAGAGTGGGCACTTTCCTCGCGGGCGCGGGTGGCATCGTCGTCATCACACTTCTGACCACTGAGTTCGATATCGACATGCTTATGGCGCCGTTCATCGCGCTGGGTGGCTGGTTGGCAGGTGTCGCAGAATCCGCGTGGGATCGGCTGGTTGCGTTTGCCGAGAGGGAGCCCCGAGAGCGTAGGCGCCCGGCGGCGAAGCAGCGACGCACACCCAAGCGGGAGAGCGCCCGTCCTCGCAAGCGCCCGGCGAGCGAGGCGCCCGCCGGGAGGAGCCGCCGGCCGCAGAGAGCCGAGGCGAAGGCGGCGCGCGGCACGGAGGCCGAGCAGAAGCCCCGCCGCCGCGTCCCCTCGACACCGGAGATCGTCCAGTCGAAGCGGCGGGCGGTTCCGAAGCGCCCGGTGAAGCGCGTGCCCGTAGCGGGTGACTTCCGACTGCCTCCGCTGTCTCTCCTCGACGACCCGCCCGACGAGAGCCACAACGAGGTCTCGCGCGAGGAGCTGCTCGCGCGGTCCCGGCTTCTCGAAGAGAAGCTGGCCGATTTCGATGTGGAGGCCACGGTCGTGCAGGTGCATCCCGGACCGGTCATCACGAGATTCGAGATAGAACCGGCCAGGGGAGTCAAGGTCAGCAGAATCGCGAATCTGCAGGATGACCTGGCCCTGGCGATGAAGGCTACCGCGATCAGGATCATCGCGCCCATCCCGGGCCGGGGGGCGGTCGGCATTGAGATCCCCAACGAGCACCCCGCTGTCGTGTACCTCAAGGACACGCTGGCATCCGAGGCCTTCCAGCAGCTCAAGACCGAGATACCGATCGCGCTGGGCAAGGACACCACGGGCCGTGTCGCCTGTGCCGACCTGGCAAAGATGCCACACCTTCTGGTAGCGGGGGCCACCGGCTCCGGTAAGAGCATCTGTCTGAACGCGCTCCTGACCGGCATGATATTCCGCTCGACCCCGGCGGAGGTGCGCTTCGTCCTCATCGATCCGAAGCGTCTCGAGCTGCCGCGATACGCCGGCATCCCTCACCTGCTGTCGCCGGTCGTCACCGACGCCAAGCAGGCAGGGATGGCGCTCCAGTGGCTGGTGAGCGAGATGGACCGCCGCTACGACATTCTCTCGGCGCTGACCGTGCGTGACATAAACGGATTCAACAGACGCATCGAGAACGGAAGCGACCTCGACAGCCTGCCAGAGGGTGACAGGCATCACCTGCCGCATATCGTGGTAGTGGTGGACGAGTTCGCCGACCTGATGGTTCGGGCTCCGCGCGATGTCGAAGCACCGGTACAGCGGTTGGCACAGATGGCGCGCGCGGTGGGTATTCACCTGGTCTTCGCGACGCAGCGCCCGTCGGTCGATGTCATCACCGGCGTCATCAAGGCGAACTTCGCCTCGCGTATCGCATTCAGGGTCATCTCCATGACGGACTCGCGAACGGTTCTCGACAGAAACGGAGCGGAGACGCTACTGGGTAGCGGCGATATGCTCTTCCTGCCCACGGGCAAGCCCGACCCAATTCGACTGCACGGCGCGTTCATCTCCACTGAGGAAACGGCGCGGCTCGTCGCGTTCATGCGCAAGCAGGGACCGCCCGACTACATGTTCGACCTCGAGGAGAAGGGCGGCATGGCCAGCAAGCTCGCCGCCGCTCAGAAGGACGAACTCTACGAGAAAGCGCTCGAGATCGTGGTGGGGGTGCAGATGGGGTCTACGTCCCTCCTGCAGCGACGCCTCTCCGTCGGCTACGCCCGTGCCGGCCGCCTGATGGACCTGCTCGAAGGCAACGGC
>JALGZG010000129.1 GCA_025782345.1 bacterium
CCGGTTCATGTCGGACGACCCCGATGTGCGCCGCTACGCCGTGGAATACGGGAGCGTCTTCTTCTGCGGTCTCCCGTTCATGTTCTCCTCCTACACCGTCTACACGGCGCTCCGCGGCGTGGGCGACGCGCCGAAGGCCATGTACATCATGCTGATGTCGACGGCGCTGAACGTCGCGCTGGATCCGTTGTTCATCTTTGGGCTCGACATGGGCGTGGCGGGCGCGGCGCTCGCGACGGTCATCTCGGCGACGTGCGCGGTCATCGTGGGCCTGGTGGTTCTCGCGTCGGGACGGGCGAACATCACCGTGCCCATGATGCGCAGGTTCCATCCCCGGCTCTCCATCATGGTGCAGATCTTGAAGATCGGGATGCCGGCAGGGCTGAACGGGCTGATGCGCAGTGTTGCGCACTGGTACGTGACCACGCTCGTTGCGGGATTCGGGACGCTCGTGGTGGCGGCCTACGGCATAAGTATCCGGATAATGGACTTGGGCATTCTCTTCGGCGTCGGACTCCAGCTGGGCGCCAGCGCGATCGTGGGTCAGAACCTCGGTGCGAAGAAGAAGGACCGGGCGCACGAGGCCGTCGTCAAGGCGACACTCCTCGTCGGAGTGCTGACCGGTGTGCTCGCCCTGTTCGAGTTCATCTTCGCGCGTCAGATACTCGGTCTCTTCACAACGGATGCCGCGGTCATCGCAACCGGGATCACTCTGGTCCGGCTTCTGGTCATTGCCCAGGTGATGATAGCGATGCACATCGTGATGTCGTCCGCGTTCTACGGGTCCGGCAACACGTGGCCGCCGACCGTCATCGCCGGCATCATCGAGTGGGGCGTTCAGATCCCGCTGATCCTCCTTGCCATCCACGTGCTGCACACCACCGAGACAGGCGTGTGGTGGTCGATGTTCATCGCGGCGTCGATCGAGGTGCTGCTGACGTTCGCATGGTTCCAGCGCGGTCACTGGAAGCACACGGAAGTGTGACGGAGGTCGACGTTGCTGCTCGGAATCGATGTCCCAGGTGCTCGTGAGTTCGATGTCGTGGGCTTCGGCCTGAACGCGGTGGACCACCTGTGTTTCGTCCCTGAGTTCCCAATGCCCGGCTCGAAGCCCAGGGTCTCGCGCTTCCTCCGCACACCGGGCGGTCAGGCCGCGAGCGCGATGGTGCTCTGCTCGAGGCTGGGGCTGAGGGGGAAGTACGTCGGCAAGGTAGGCGGGGACGAGACGGGCAGCTTCTCTCTCGCGAGCATCGCGTCCGAGGGCGTGGATGTCAGCGACGTCGTGACGGTGCCGAATGTTACGAACCAGCTCGCGATGATCGTGGTGGACGAGCGGGACGGGGAGAGGACCATTCTCTGGCACCGCCCCGCGGAGCTTGAGACGCGGCCCGAGGAGCTCACGGCGGAGAAGATCGCCGTCGGACGCATCCTCCTGATAGACGGACACGACACGGCAGGCGCGGCGCGGGCGGCCGAGATCGCGCACGAGCACGGCGTCCTCGTGGTGCTCGATGCCGAGTCCATCAAGGAGGGGACGGACGAGGTCGTGGCAAGGACCGACGTTCTCCTGGCGTCGCGCGAGTTTCCGAGGCGGTTCACCGGAGAGGCCAATCTGGACACCGCGTTCGACATGCTGTGGCGAGCGGGGCCGCGCGTCATCGGCATGACGCTGGGCGCCCTGGGCTCCCTGGTCATGGGAGCGGACGGGTCCGTCGTCTCGTGTCCGTGCTACGACGTGGATGTCGTCGACACGACCGGCGCCGGCGATATCTTCCACGGGGCGTTTCTCTACGGTCTTCTGTCCGGGTGGAGCGCCGAGCGGACGCTGTCCTTGTCGAACGCGGCGGCGGCCCTGTGCTGTACCGCTCCCGGCGCGCGCGGGGGCGTTGAGAGCCTCGAGCAGGTCCTGAAGCTCGTTGCGCTGCCCCAGCTTGAACTCTCCACAGGCGTCGTGGGGCCTTGGTTGAGATAAACTACGCACCCGTTCCCAACTTCCCAACTCAGCATGTCAGGATCACCGTCGCCATCCAGGTCGGCAAGGTCAAGTCCGGCGCTTTCGACGTCCATTTCGACACCCGTCAGCAGCTCCTCGTTCTCAATCCAAGTGGGACTCTGCGGGCCGCCCGAGTTCTCGTAGCAGATGATTGGGCCGTCGTAGGATCTTCCACCCACTACTAGGTCGAGATCCCCGTCACCGTCGAGGTCCCCGAAATTGGGGCTCGAACGCGGGTACGGCAGTGAAATGCCCTCAACGAGGCTGTCGTCGCGAAGCCAAAGTGGCACCTGGGAAGTTCCCATGTTAAGGTAACCACGGAGGTCCCATCCGACCGCCAGCACCAGGTCGAGATCCCCATCGTCATCGAGGTCCGCCACCTCAGGGCAGGTCCAGCTCCCGCCCGGCAGAGATTGGTAGATGCTGTCGTCTCGCTGCCAGACAGGCTGCGCAGCACTCCCGATGTTCTCGTAGTAGAAAAGTGGGTAGGCCTCTCCGTACAACATCCCCACCGAAAGGTCGAGGTCGCCGTCGGCGTCCAGATCAGCAAGACACGTTGTCATCGAGATCTCGTAGTTGACCCCTTCAACAAGCGAGTCGTCTTGCTGCCAAGATGGGCTAGAGGGTGATCCGATGTTCCTGTACGACTGCAGGACCACTCCGTATATCAGGTCGAAGTCCCCGTCGCCGTCGAGATCCCCGGTCTCCGGATTGCTGCCCGTCGGGGGTGGGGAGAACTCCGGGGCCTCTGTCCAGTAGATCTGGGCCGTCGCGTGTTGGGTGGTCAGCACCACCAGCAGGAAGATCAGTGCCGGCAGCACGCCGCATAGCCATCGCGGTAGCTTCATTGTCCCTCACCTCCATGACTGATGGTACACCCTGTGGATGAAGGGGTCAATGCCCCTCTCCACTCGGTCCATGCTTCCGAGCACCCGTGTCCCAGACCCGCAACGCGATGTCAGGTGGGGGCGCCGCGAGCGCCGCCCGAAGCACAGGAGAGACACCATCGATTCCAGCGGGAACCACGCTCCTGGTGTATAATGACCGGACCGTTCATGCGTCGCGCGAACCCCCGGAGGACCTCATTTGGCCAACATCGACCTCGTCATCCTCGACCTCGACGGCACTCTCTACTCCTCGACCGCCACGACACTCGGGGCCGTCGAGCGCGCCGTCCGCGACCTGAACGAGCGCCACGGAGACGTGGCGGCGCCGCCCAGCGATGACCTGGTTCTGTCGGGCGTGGGCGCAACAAGAGAGGATTTCGCGCGGAAGGTCTTCCCGGCGCTGGCGGAGGAGTACATAGAGGAGATCGACGACCTCATCTGGCACTGGGAGCGCACGCTGGTTGATGACGGCCAGGGCGCCCTCTTCCCGGGTGCGGTCAGGGCGCTCGGGGAGATGCGCAAGATGGGGTTCCTGCTCGGCGTTGCGACGAACGCCGGCTCGGGCTACATGAATCACATCCTCGACTACTTCGAGATCCGTCCGTTCTTCGA
>JALGZG010000289.1 GCA_025782345.1 bacterium
CAGTATCTGTACATCGACGACGACACCGTGGAGCTCCGGCCCGCGGGCGATTACTGGGGTATGGGATCGCTCGACCTCGAGAAGCGGATGAAGGACGACCTCGGCAAGGACTTCCAGATCGCGACTATCGGCCCCTCCGGTGAGAACGGCATCGTCTTTTCGTGTATCACGCACGACTTCGGGCGGCAGGCGGGCAGATGCGGTGTGGGCGCGGTGATGGGCTCGAAGAAGATCAAGGCAATAGCCGTGCGCGGCTCGAAGGGACTTGCGTGCCGCGACCTCCCGAGCCTGACCAAACTCACCTACGACATCATCCAGCGCACCAAGACGCACCCCAACATGGCGCCGTGGCAGAAGTACGGCACCGCCTTCTTTGTCGGCTGGTCCAACGAGCGCGGTGCTTCGGCTGCTGGATCAACTGCGGCAAGTACGCCAAGGCCAGTGTGCCCGGCAAGCCCGATGTCTACGTCGAGGGTCCGGAGTACGAGACCATCGCGCTCATCGGCGGTAGCTGCGCGTTCAAGTCCATCCACGAGGTCGCCTACGCCAACAACCTCCTGGACAACGTCGGCATGGACACCATGAGCGGCGGCAGCACGGTCGCCTTCGCCATGGAGTGCTACCAGAGAGGGCTGATCACGAAGGACGACCTCGAGGGACACGAGCTCCGCTGGGGCAACATCGACGACTTCGAACACGTCATCGACATGATCGTCCACCGCAGAGGGCTAGGCGACGCGCTCGCGCACGGCACGAAGGGCGCCGCGGAGAGGATCGGCAAGGGCTCGATCCACTTCGCCTCACAGGCGAAGGGCATGGAGTTTAGCGGATACGACACTCGCTGGTATCCGGCTCAGCTCCTCTCCTACTGCACGTGCGACATCGGCGCGCACCACAGCAAGAGCTGGGCGATCACCGCGGACATCGAACTCGGCCGCACGTCTCGCCCGAGGAGCACGTCGATGCCATCAACTACCTCACGGGCTGGGACGCCACTCTCGAAGAGTGCTTCAAGATGTCCGAGAAGATATGGAACCAGAACCGCTGCCACTACATCGAGCGAAACGGTGGGCCCGGACGCAAGTTCGATATCGCACCGGGACGCCACCTGACGGAGCCGGTCCCGGATGGGCCCGCAGAAGGGAAGCTCGTGGGCTCCAAGAACTTCGAGAGAATGCTGGACGACTACTACGCGAACCGCGGCTGGGACATCGAAGGCAACCCCACGCGTGAGATCCTGGAGCTGTTGGGGCTAGGCCACGCGGCGGACAACCTCGAGAAGGCCGGGTTCCTGGGCAAGCCGATCGAGGGCGGCGTGCCTGCAGTGCGCGGCCGCAAGCTCAAGCCGATGGCGATGTAGCCGGCTTCGCCACACGGAAGGACGCAACGTGATCATCTACCTCCGCTCGGGCGGCAAGCTCAAAGACAGGCTCAAGCCCGATGTCGACCAGTACACAAGACGCGTCGAGGTCGAGGGCGACCAGTCGCTCAGGGATATCCTGAACGAAATCGGTGTACCCGACAGCCTCGTGGCGTTCGCGTTCTCCAATGGGAAGCTCGAGAGGCTGGACTACCGTCCTGTCGACGGGGACGTCATCACGCTGCAACCTCCGGTATCCGGCGGCTGAGCCGGCGCTTGGCCGACACTCGCGAGGCGGGCCGCGTGCCCGTCGCTGGGAATCACATGCCCCTCTCCACCGACCAGTGCGAACGCTACTCCCGTCAGATCGAGCTGCAGGGATGGGGAACCGAGGGCCAGGAGCGCCTGCTCGAATCGAGCGTGTTCGTGGCCGGCGCGGGAGGGCTGGGCTGCGCAGCGGCTACGTACCTCGCGGTCGCAGGCGTGGGCGAGATCGTGGTCTGCGACGGCGATGTGGTCGAGCGCTCGAACCTCAACCGCCAGTTTCTCTATGCGAGAGACGACCTGACCAGGCCCAAGGCGCCCATCGCCGCCGCTCAACTGAGGCGTCTCAACCCGGACGTCAAGGTCACACCCGTCATCGCCGAGATCGACCGGTCGAGCGCTCAGGAGCTGATAGAGGGCGCCGATCTCGTCCTCGACTGCCTGGACAACCCCGAGACACGAATCGCCCTGAACCGCGCCGCGATCGCGCGCGGAATCCCGATGGTCTACGCCGCAGTGGCGGAGTACACGGGCTATCTCTCCTTCCTGAACCCCCCGGCCACACCGTGCCTGGAGTGCTTCGTCGACGGCACGCGGGCGGGGAAGCTACTCGTCATGGAGGGCGCCGTGCCCGGGTTCGATGTGATCCAGATTGAGAGAGACCCCGGCTGTCCTGCCTGCCGGGGCCTCTGAGCACATGCTCTGCTGGACTGTCATGCCTTGCGCGCGTCTCCGGCGCTCATTTGTTCCCACTGATACAGATTGCAGAACGTGAGTTCCAGACCGTCCAAGGTCCGCGTGTAGGCATCGCCGACCTGTGGGCTGATGACGTAGTTCTTCCCCTCACTGTAGTTGCCGCGAAAAGCCTTGAGTCCTGTCTGCATCCCACTTGCACTCGATGGCGTCACACGATCCGCCCGCCCGAGGAATGACGAAATCCACCTCCCGTTGCTGCTTGTCACGCCAGTAGAAGATGTCCCTGTGCCCGCGGTGCGCCAGCAGTGTCTCGAGCACAACATGCTCCCAGAGAACACCGCAGTCCTGTTCGCGGAGCTCGTCCCAACCGCAGAAGTGGCTGACGAATCCTGTGTCGAACCCGTAGGCCTTCGGCCGGCGCAGGAATTCCTGTCGTCCACCGGCGTGATAGGGTCGAACCAGGAGTGCAACGTGCGTTACCTCGAGGATGTCGAGGTAGCTCCCGATAGTCGGTCGGCTCAGGCCACAGTGCTTTGCCAGGTTCCCTTTCTCGAGCAGGCCGCCGCTCTGCCGGAGAACGCTCGAAACAAGGCGGAGGAATCCCTGCCGCTTCCCCACGTTGAAGAGTTCCCCAACGTCCCTCGCGTAGAACGAGTCGATCCACTCGGCGAAGAACTCCGGATCCTTCTCGTCCGCGAGGAGCGCCTCCGGAAGACCACCGTGCAGCAGCCGCCTCCTGATGTCGCGCGCCCCGAACGCGTCGCACTCCCCTGCAAGGACTGGCAGCAGGTGAACATCTCGCTTCCGCCCGGTCAGACTGTCACGGAACTTCTGCGTCGCAGCCAGAGTGGACGAGCCTGTCGCGAGAATCCTGAGATGAGGGAACTCATCGGCGCCAATCTTAAGTACGCGACTCGGATCAGGAAGCTGATGGATCTCATCGAAAACGACGACCGGCTCGGAGACCGACGCATAGAAACGCTCAGGGTCATCGAGGAGTCGCACGGTACTCGGCAGGTCACAGTTCAGGAAGCGGGCCTCTGGGATAGTACGCGCGAGCGTCGTCTTCCCCACCCGGCGAACACCGGTGAGCCACACGATGGGTGCCTTCTCCCAACCGAAGCGGATTCTGTCTGTCCAGTAGTCACGTCTGACCATGAAGACCAATTTACACTTAGTCTAACCAAATGTAAAGAGCATTTTACGACTTGCCCTCACCGACACACCCCGCCCTCCGCCTGCGTACCGCTGCATCCCACCTCCTCGGCCAGCCCAGAAACTGCCCTAGACGCGGCAAAAAGGTGTTGATTCCGCCCACCAAGGTTGTATAATCACTTGCTCGGGCAGAAGCTCGCCTTCTGCCTGTCTTGACATCAGTCCAAGAGGAGAGCGGGGCGCGACTTAGCCCCGTGCCAGAGACTGGACGGTTCGCGCCGGACGCCCCGGTACGGCCGTGTATTGGAACGTCGCGAAGGCGCGGCGGGCCCTTTCTTCTGGCCAAGAGCGAATGTCCCACCAGGCGGCCCCGCGAACCGGGGCGAGCCAACGAAAGGCGGATGCACACGTGGCAGAGAAGCCGAACGTGGAGGAACTGCTGGCAAAGGCCAACAAGCCCAACGAAGACGCAATGAGGCTTCATCCCTTCTACAAAGGGAAGATCGCCGTCACGCCGAAGTGCCGGATCAGGGATTTCGACGATTTCGCGATCTGGTACACCCCCGGTGTCGCGGCCGTGTGCAAGGACATCGCGGCCAACCCGGAGAAGGTCTACGAGCACACCAACAAGGGCAACATGGTCGCGGTGGTCACGGACGGCACGCGAGTCCTGGGTCTCGGCGACATCGGCCCCGAGGCAGGCATGCCGGTCATGGAAGGCAAGGCCATCCTCTTCAAGTATCTGGGCGGCGTCGACGCCTTCCCCATCTGCCTCGACACCAAGGACCCTGACGAGATCATCCAGGC
>JALGZG010000249.1 GCA_025782345.1 bacterium
GGCTCGGGTTCGGGCTCCAGGAGCTCCGGACGGATCTCGTGCGCCGCGATGTACTCGGCGAGCGCCTCCTCCGGCTGCTTCTCCATGTGGGCCTTGACCGAGAGAACAATACGACGATTCTCGGGTGAAACCTCGATGACCTCCAGCGGAAGCGGGTCGGCAGGCGCGAACCGCGCCTCTATCTTGCTGATTTCCGGAAGCGCAAGATGAGACATCGGAACGAATCCCTCGACGTCGCCGGGGAGGTCGACGACGATGCCGGACTTGTGTATCCGGCTCACTGCGCCCTCGACCTCAGTCCCCGTCGAGTACTCCTGCGCGAGGCGCTCCCACGGGTTCTCCATCGACTGCTTGATGCCCAACGAGATGCGGTGCCTGTCCTTGTCGATGCCCAGCACCATCACCTCGACCTTCTGGCCTCTGTGGAGAACCTCGCTCGGGTGCTTGATCCGCTTCGTCCAGGACATGTCGGAGATGTGGACCAGGCCGTCCATGCCCTCTTCGAGCTGGACGAACGCGCCGAAGTCCGTGAGGTTGCGGACGCGGCCCTCGATCTTCGATCCCACCGGGTACTTGGTGTCGAGGTCCTGCCACGGGTCGCTCTCGGTCCTCTTGAGGGACAGTGAGATCTTCTCCTCGGCCTTGTTGACGTTCAGGATCTTCACCTCGACGATGTCACCGATCCCCAGGATCTTGGAGGGATGGCGGATGTGCTGCGTCCACGACATCTCGGAGATGTGGATGAGACCCTCGACACCTTCCTTGAGCTCCACGAACGCGCCGTAGTCGGTAATCGAGACCACCTTCCCGCGGACCTTCGTGTTGACGGGGAACTCCTCCTCGACGTTCTCCCACGGGTACTCGGCAAGCTGTTTGAGTCCCAGAGAGATGCGCTCGCGCTCCAGCTCGAAGTTGAGGACCTTGACGGTCAGTTCGTCGCTGATCGCCACGAGCTCGGATGGGTGGCGGATGCGCCCCCAGCTCATGTCTGTTATGTGAAGAAGCCCGTCGATACCACCGAGGTCGACGAAGGCACCGAAGTCAGTGATGTTCTTGACGATGCCCTGTCTGATCTGTCCGATCTCGAGCTCGGCGAGGAGAGCCGTCTTCTTCTCCTGGCGCTCCTCCTCGAGTACGACGCGCCTCGATATGACTATGTTCCTCCGCCTCTTGTTGACCTTGAGAATTCTGAAGCGGAGCTTCTGGCCGAGCAGTTCCTCCAGATTGGGAATGCGCCTCAGAGCGACCTGGGAGCCGGGCAGGAACGCCTCGACGCCGAAGAGGTCGACCTTGAGTCCGCCCTTGATCCTGCGCTTGGGAGTTCCCTCGATGATGGACTGCTCGTCGTGGGCCTCCTTGATCTTGTCCCAGACCTGCAGGAAGTCGGCCTTCCTCTTGCTGACCCGGACCTCACCGTCCTGGTCCTCGGTCGCCTCGAGCAGCACGCTGATCTCGTCGCCCGGCTTGATGGTGTCCGGCTCGGGGAATTCGTCGAGCGCTACTCTGCCCTCGGACTTGAAACCGATGTCGAGCAGGACCTCGGAGTCAGTCACGGCGAGCACGAGGCCCTTCACGAGTTCGCCCTCTGTGATCGAACGGAGAGTCGACTCGTACATCTCGGCCATCTGCTCGTACTCGTCCCGAGTGTAGCCGAGCTCGTCGAGGTCGTCCTCGGTCACGGTCGCGATGGCGGCTCTGAATCTGGCGGCTGCGGCCTCAGCGGCCGCGACCTCCGGATCCACCTTTTCCGGAGCGTCCTCGGAAGGAGCGTCCTCGGAAGGAGCGTCTTCGGAAGGAGCGTCTTCGGAAGGAGCGTCCTCGGAAGGAGCGTCTTCCTGCGTCTCCGGGATGGCTGCCGAATCGACGGCCGCGGGCCCCGCGGTGTCGTCGGCACGCTCATCGGCCGGCTCGACCTCGGGCGACGCGTCCAAGGACTCCTGAGGCGCGTCCAGGGACTGGGGCTCTGGCTCTGCGGGCGTCTCGATGGGCTCGTCCACCGTTATGGGTGCCGTCTCTGTCTCTTCTGCTTCGTGCTGGTTGGGGTTGAGTTCCTTTTCCTCGAACATCCCTTGGTCTTCTCCTCTCGAATACACGATCTGCGCCGGCTTGGGGCGGCTTTCCCTCCCGGATATCCGGGAACCATCAGATGCGCTCGACCGCCGCTACAACGTTGTCTACTACCCACTGCGGCGTCGATGCGCCTCCAGTAATACCTACATCCTCCTTCCCCTCGAACCACCCGGGTTCGAGCTCATCTGACGTCTCTATGTGGTAGGCGTCGCAGCCCGCATCTCTGCAGAGCTCCCACAGGCGCCTTGTGTTTGCGCTGTTCCTTCCGCCGACGACCAGCATGACGTCGACCTCTCGTGCCATCTTGAGCGCGCTCTCCTGGCGTTCGAAGGTCGCCTCGCAGATGGTGTTGAACACCTTGATCTCCCGCACTCTGGAAAGGAGATCAAGGACGACAGCCGAGAGGTGCTCCTGAGGCTGCGTCGTTTGACACACGACGCCGTACCTCTCGGCGCTTGGTAGTTCCGGAAGGCGCGCCGTCCCGTCGACCACGGTGGCCTGTCCCTCGAGGCTCCCTGTTATCGACAGCACCTCGGGATGGTCCTCTTCGCCGACCACCACGACGGCGTGCCCCTCACGCTCGAGCTGTGCGGCGCGCTCCTGTGCCTGCTTGACGAACGGACAGGTCGCGTCGATTATCGTCATGCCCTTCGCCTTGGCTTCCGCGAGCACCTTTCTTGGCAGCCCGTGGGAGCGAACGACGAGAGTTCCTCCCTCGACCTGGTCCAGATTTCTGACGACGCGGAGCCCTTCCTCCTCGAGCCTCGCAACCACCTGCGGATTGTGGATGATGGCCCCGAGCGTCACCACGGTGCCGTCACCCTTCCCGGCGGCCTCGAACGCCAGTTTGAGGGCACGCTTCACACCGAAGCAGAAACCCGCCCCCTCGGCCACGATCGCCTTCACCGCAGACGTCCCATCTCGTCCGCGATTCTCTGCGAGAACGCGCGGTACCCGTCACTCGAGTTCGCTTTCGACGGCGTAATGGGAGGTCCAAAGGTCACCTCGAGCTTGGTCCCGTTGATGAACGACCGCGCGAGCGAGTCGGCGCCCGTGATGCACGCCGGCACGACCGGTGCTTCGTTCATACAGGCGATGAAGCCCACTCCCGCCTTCGGGTCGCGCACCTCCCCGCTCTTGTCCCTGGTCCCGCCAGGGAACATCAGGAGAACGTTCCCGCCCCTGAGCAGTTCGGATGCCGCTCTGAGCGCCCTCCGATCCAGCACGCCGCGCCGTATCGGAATAGCGTTGACGGCCCCGAAGAACGCGGCCGCGAGCGGATTCCGGAAGAGCTCGTCCTTTGCCATGAAGTGAACATCGCGGCGGCAACCCAACGAGATGAGCACGGAGTCCCAATTCGAGATGTGGTTGCTCGCGATTATCACTGGCCCACTTGCGGGAATCGCGTCGGTCCCGTTCGCGCGGAAGCCCCACAGGACACCCACGATCGGGCGCAGGAAGAACCGGCTCACCCGGAATGGGCGGCTCACCCGTGCCTCACTTCGCGCCCGTCAGGCGGGGCCGCGCCTCTTGCGACCGCCAGCTCTATCACTCTGCCAACCTGCTGCTCGACTGTCAGTGAAGTCGTGTCTATCTCCACCGCATCGTCGGCTTTGCGGAGCGGGCTGTCCGCTCTCGTGGCGTCACGTTCGTCGCGCCCGGCGATTCCCGTCGCGATCTCGTCGATGGACGGCCCCGTCCCGCTTCCCGCGTCGCCGCGTGCTTCCCCTGCTTCCTGTTTGAGCGACTGCTCGTAGCGCCTTCTGGCTCTCTCTTCGAGAGACGCGACCAGGAACACCTTGAGGTCGGCGTTTGGGAAGACCACGGTCCCGATATCGCGTCCCTCCATCACGCAGCTTTCTCTGCGGCCGATCTCGCGCTGCTGTTCGACCAGAGCCACGCGCACTTCGGGAACCGTCGACATGACGGATGCCGCAAGACTCACGTCTTCCGCCCGAATGGGGAGCGTCACGTCCTCGCCGTCGAGGAGTATCGGCCCTCGTCCCCCGTCTGCCAGCTCAATGGACGCCTCCCTCGCTACCATGCCGAGGCGCTCGTGATCGGCCATGTCTACCGCGAGCCTGAGCGCCTTGAGGGCGGCGGCCCTGTACATGGCGCCGCTGTCTATGTACGTGAACCCAAGACTATCCGCTACCAGCCTGGCGGTCGTGCTCTTGCCAGAGGCAGCCGGGCCGTCTACAGCTATGATCAGGCGTGTTACCCTCGTTCGAGATGAGAGGATGGGGTTAGAGGTCTGCCCAGTTGGTGTCCTTGCGCCTTCACACTTTAAGTGAGAATTATAGCCCAGCCAGCGGCGTCGGGCAAGCGATTTCGGCTCATTCCGGGCGCATTTCCAGCGCTTCCCGGAGCGCCCGGAGTTCGTCTTCGTTTAGGTGTCTCCACCGGCCAGGCGGCAGCTCGCCGAGCTCTACGGGTCCGACCTGCGTTCTTGTCAGCCTGGTGACGGGGTGTCCAACAAGCTCGAACATCCTGCGGACCTGTCGCTTCCGCCCCTCGTGGATGGTCATCTCGGCGACGGTGATACCCCGGGCAGTGCTGACAACACGGACCGCCGCCGGCGCCGTGAGACGCCCGTCCAGCATCAAGCCTCTTTCCAGCTTGAGCCGTTCGTCTTCTGAGAGCGTCCCCTTCGCCTCCACCTCGTAGACCTTGTCGATCTCGTAGGAGGGGTGAGCGATGCGGTGGGCGAGTTCGCCGTCGTCGGTCAGGATCAAGAGCCCTGCCGTGCCCGCGTCCAGGCGCCCGACTGGTACGACGCCCGCCGGCACCCCGGTGACGAGGTGTGTCACGGTTCTGCGGCCCTGCGGGTCCGACATCGTTACGACGTACCCGGGCGGTTTGTTCAGAGCTATGTAGGTGAGCAACTCCGGAAGAGCAACGGTGACTCCGTCGAGTTCCACGAGGTCGCGGCCGGGGTCAACCGTGGTGCCGAGCCGCGTGACCGTCTCACCATTCAGGCGGACCCGGCCCGCCTCGATGAGAGCGTCCGCGCCCCGGCGCGATGCGGCACCCGACCTCGCGAGGAATCGGTTAAGCCTCATCGATCTCATCGATCAGGCGGTGGTCGTCGAGCGCGTGCCGGTTGCCGTGGACGCCGAATCCATGGTCATCATCCGAGACGGCGGCGTCACTGTCGTCGGCGGGCCCGTCGGAGGTCTCGGACCTGTCCACCTCGTGCAGGACAGGAGCGCCCTCAGCCATCTCCTCATGAGGCGGCGGCGGGTTTTCCACGTCCCCCCCCGCTACCCCGGCGACGGATTCCGCTCCCTCGACCGCCAGTTCCAGTTCGCCGGGTTTGAGGCCCAGCACCTCCGCGAACTCCTCGAGCCTCGGGAGGTCCGTCACGAAGTTGAGTCCGAAATAGCTCAGGAACTCCTTGGTCGTTCTGTACATCAGCGCGCGTCCCATGCCCGGCGCGCGCCCGGCTATGCCCTGACGATCGGCTGCTTGTACGCGACGATCGCGAGCGTCTCGAGCGCGGCCTGGCTCAGACGCGTCGGGATCCTGCCCTTGTGAAGTTCCCGTACCCACTTGGAGTACTCGGGGCGACAGTATATCTGCCACCCGCCCGCTACCTCGGACATGGCGTACGGGCGCTCCTCCGAATCGTACTGCTCGGCCAGCGCCTTCAGGGCCTCTCTGATCTCGCGTCGCTCCGCCTCTTCGATGATGTCGGTCAGCCTATCGAGAGGCACCGACGAGTCCGCCGCGAACAGGATCGCCTCTACGATTTTCTTGAGGTCCAAGTCGGCCAAGGTTACTCCTCCGCTCTCGCCATTATCTCGATGTCTCCGAAGTTCCTCGTCTGCACGGCCTTCACTTCTCCGAGCCTTATGAGCTCGAGGAGCGCCATGAAGGTGGCAATCATCTGAGAGCGGCCGCCCGCGCCGAACAGCTCGGTGAACGGCATGGAGCCGCGCTCCGACACGGCTCTTCTGATGCGGTCGATCTGCGCGTCGACCGTGAATTCCTCCAGGTCGACCGAGTGGACGTCGACTCGCTCGGGGACGCGCGACAGCACCTCCCGCAGGCCGTCAACGAGATCGAAGAGAGTGACGTCGCGCAGGAACTCCGCCGTGTCAACCTCCTCCTCCTCGAGGTCGGCGTAGCTCCTTGGGTCGACTCCCCTCGGGAAGTGCTCGCGTCTCTCCTCTTCCTTGCTCGAGAGCGCGCCCGCGACCTCCTTGAACTGCTTGTACTCGACCAGCTTCCTGACGAGTTGCTGACGCGGATCCTCCTCCTCCTGGCCCTCGTCGGTCTCCTTCGGGAGAAGCATCTGGACCTTGATACGGATCAGCGTGGCGGCCATCTCGAGAAATTCGCCCGCCAGAGCCAGATCCACGGATTCCATGAAGCTGATGTACTCGAGGTACTGCTCGGTGATGATGGCCAGCGGTATGTCGTAGATGTCTATCTCGTGCTCACGGATCAGGTGGAGCAGGAGGTCCAGAGGCCCCTCGAAGGTGTCGAGGCGCACCTCGTAGATCGGACGGCGCACGAGCACGGGCTTCTGCTCCGGCACCGATGCCGCATCGGGATCGGTCGCGGCGACCGGCCGCTCTTCGAGGAGTTCTTCGTGGGCCATCTCCTGAGCCTCGGGGACTACGTTGCTTGCCGTGGATTCGCCCGCGACGCTATCAGCTCCCGTTCCCTGCGTCAAGGTCTCCGCGAGGCCCCGCGCCAGCGTTCTCTCCTCCTCCACCGATGACACCTCGCCGTCGAGCCGAGCGTCGAGGAGAACGCCGAGGATCCGCCCGACCGCCTCTCCCTCGGGAACGCCCATCCGTGCCAGATCGTTGCCCGTGAGCTCCGTCGCCGTTCCAAGGAGCCGCGACGAGTACAGCGCGACTCGCTCCGCGATGGGCGAAGCAAGCGCAGCCGCGCGGGCCAGGAGCAACGTTTCGCTTGCGAAACGCTTCAGCATCTTATGGAGGGCGCTCGGGAGCGGGTTCTCATCCGCCGAAAGTGCGGGAAGGACGTCGCGCTCGAACTCGGCGAGTTCACCCACAAGCCTGCGGACGCGCCGCCCCGTGGAGAGCCGTTCGACCACGCGGTCCCGGACGACGGGCGGAAGGGGCTGGAGCAGTGCCGCGAAGAGCGTCAGCCAACGCTCTGGCGCGGGGTCGCCGATGTCGTCCGTGCCGGCCAGCAGCCGGTCGATCTCGACGATCGTCGCCCGAACGGCCATCGTCGGCTCCCAACCCTCCACCATAGAGGGTAGGATGCCCCAGTCGATCAGCCGGAACACCGGCGGCCATGGATCGTCCCCGCTCAGGATGAGCCTGAGCTCGTTCTGCAGCCTCTCGCCGCTCACGGTGCCCGTACGTCGTTCGTCCACGGCGCGTCTGAGCAGCGCCTCGGTGACCGGTTCAATGGACAGCCCGAACCGGGCGCAGAATCTGACGCCCCTGAGAATGCGCGTGGGATCGTCCTCGAAGCTGACGTCGGTCAACACACGGAGGACGCGCTCTCCGAGGTCTCTGCGGCCGCCGAAGGGATCGAGGAGCGTGCCGAAGCCGTCGGGGTTCAGGACGACCGCCATGGAGTTGACGGTGAAGTCGCGGCGCTTGAGGTCGCTCTCCATCGTTCCCGGTGTGACCGTGGGCAATGCCCCAGGTCGCTCGTAGACCTCGCTTCGTGCCGTGGCCAGGTCGACCTTGCGTCCCTCGGGCAGCACCAGGACGACGGTGCCGAATCTCGTGTGGGCCTTGACCGACCCTCCAAGGAGAGTCGCCGCCGCCTCCGCGAAGTCGGTAGCGTCCGTCTCGACGACCACGTCCAGGTCGTAGTTCGGGTGGCCGAGGAGGAAATCGCGCACGACGCCTCCGACGACGTAGGCCGTCGTTCCTCTCTCGTCCGCGAGAGCGCCGAGTGCTCTCAGGAGCTGGAGGTCCGGCTCGGGAAGGCGTGACAGGAAGAGGTCTTTGGGATCGTCTGCGTGCACTTGGTTTGCTCCGGTGTCGAAGATCGGAGGCGCCCGCCGGCAGCCCTGCGACCCGAGATCTGACGCCCTACCCCCGCGGGTGGAACGTCCGGTGTATCTCCTTGAGGTACTCGCGGTCGACGCTCGTGTAGATCTGTGTCGTAGAGATGTCGGCGTGTCCGAGCATCTCCTGGATCACCCTGAGATCGGCGCCACCCTCCAGCATGTGCGTGGCGAACGAGTGCCGCAGCGTGTGCGGTTTCACGCGGTCTCGCACGCCTGCCGTGGCCACGTGCTTCTGGAGTATCTTCCAGAAGCCCATTCTCGACAGCGGTCTGCCCCGGGCGTTCAGGAACACCACGTCGGTGGCGGGCGCACGCGCTGCCAGCCCGGGCCGCACATCGAGCCTGTAGCGTGTAGTCCAGTCTATGGCCGCCTCGCCCACCGGAACGACTCTCTCCTTCGATCCCTTTCCCATGCAGCGCAGGTAGCCGTCGTCGAAGAACAGGTTCGATAGAGGCAGCGTGATCAGCTCGCTGACCCGTAGGCCGGCGCCGTAGGCCACCTCGAGCATGGCCCGGTCCCGGATGCCGAGCGGCGCCGACGTATCGACCGCCGTCAGGATAGCCTCGATCTCGCGGACTGCCAGCACGTCCGGGAGGCGTCTCTGAAACTTCGGGCCGGTCACTTCAAGAGTCGGGTCCGCGGCGAGGCGGCCCGAGACGACCAGGTATCTGTGGAACCCGCGCAGACACGAGAGGTTCCTCGCGATGCTCCTCGGTGACACGCCCTCGGCCAGCCTGGATCCGGTGAAGTCGCTGACGTCCCGGGATCTGACCTTCTCAGGCGACCTGATCTTCCGCGTTGTGAGGAACCGGGAGTACGCAGTGAGGTCGCCCCTGTACGAGGCGACCGTGCTCTGCGACAGACCTCGTTCGACCGACAGGTGGTCCAGATACTCGTCGATCGCGTCCTCCATGGCCGTCGCGCGCCCGGTCTCAGCTCCGGCTCTTGTCGCCTTCACCGTCGCCGCCTTCCGATTCGAGCAGGAAGCGTATCCGCTCGCGCTCGGTCTGCCCTCCGTCCTTCAAGGCCAGATCGACCTGGCCCGTTTCTATCTCGATCAGGCGACGCTTCATGTCGGGCCCGCCGCCGGAGTACCCTCCGAGCGTACCGTCGCTGTTGACCACTCTGTGGCAGGGTATGACTATCGGCAGTGGATTCCGTGAGAGCGCCTGTCCGACCGGACGGGTCGCCTTGGGCGCCCCGATCTCGCTCGCCACCCACTTGTAGGACCGGAGCACGCCGTAGGGAATCTCCATCACCACCTGAAGCACGTGTCTGTTGAAGTCCGTGGCGCCACTGAGATCCACCCTGTGGTCCAGCGGCTCGGTGCTGCCTGCCAGATAGCCTCTTATCGAGTCGACCACACGTCTCAGGCGGATCCTGTCCTCGACGGCCATGACCCGCTCGCCACGCGTCTCGCGTGAGAGCGCGCGCTTCACGTCCAGGTCTTTCCCGAACGCGACGAGTCTCAGGCCTCCGTCGCTACCCGCGACCAGGAAGCGTCCGATCTCCGTGTCGAACGTCACGTAGCGAAGGACCGGCAGAGTCGTCCCGTCCTCGTCACGCTGCGGGACCATCACTACCTCCCGCCTGCTCGAGCGCCTCTTTGACCCTTCTCGCTGTTGCGATGCCAATGCCCGGCACCTCCGCGATCTCCTCGGGTGGGCGCTCCATGATCGAACGCACCGACCCGAACCTCCTCAGAAGAGCTTCCTTGCGAGACGGCCCTACTCCGGGTACGCCATCCAGGAGCGACCGTCTCGCCTCTCGCTCGCGCAGCAATCTGTGATAGGCGATGCTGGAGCGGTGCACCTCGTTCCGCACCCGGACCAGCAGCCTCTTGGCTCTGGAATCAGGAGGAAGCGGCAGGGGCGTCGCTCTTCCCCGGACGAAGACCTCCTCCTCACGCTTCGCGAGCCCCACGAGTGTCACGCCTCTTGCGCCGGTGCCTCGGAGCGCCGTGGCCGCCGCCGACAGCTGGCCCTTCCCGCCATCAATGAGAAGGAGGTCGGGCAGCTCGCGCTCCTCCTTGACCGTGCGCTTGAGATGTCGTGAGACTACCTCTCGAATCATAGCATAGTCATCACAGCCTTTCACGGTCCGGATGCGATACTTGCGGTAGAGTGCCCTGTCAGGGCGGCCGTCCCTGAACGTGACCACGGTTCCGACCGGATGGGCGCCCCCGATACTGGAGATGTCGATGCCTGAGATGAGCCTCGGTTGGCGCTTCATCCCCAGCGCTTCACCGAGCTCGACGACCGAATCGGGAACGCGCCGGGATTCGAACGTCCTCTTCAGGGCCTGACTGGCGTTGTCACGCGCGAAGTCGACCAGGAGACGTTTCTCTCCGCGGCTGGGCGCGCTGATCCTGACCCTCCGCGACGCGCCCTCTCCCAGCCATTTCTCGATGGCCTCGCGGTCGGGCGGGTCGCTGTCCAGCAAGATCTCGTTCGGCAGTGAGTCCCGTGACAGGCTGTAGAACTGCTTGAGGAAGGTCTCCATCACTTCGTCGTCGTTCGTCCTGGGCCCCAACTCCAGGGGACAGTTCTCGCAGGCGATCAGTTTCCCCCCTCTGACCCGCACGACGGACGCCACGGCGTAGCCCTCGTGGCGCGCGACGGCAACAACGTCGCGGTCGACCAGCTGCGCCGTAAGGACGCGCTGCCGTCGTCCGATCTTCTCGATGTCCGCGATGCGGTCGCGGAGGAAGGCGGCCTCCTCGAACCGCAGACCGTCGACGGCACGCTCCATCTGCTCGGTCAAAAGCGCAACCACATCGCCGGCGCGCCCCTCCAGGAAGAGCGTCAGTTCCTTGACGATCCTGCCGTACTCCTCCTTCGATACGGCTCCGATGCACGGGCCAAGACACCTGCCTATCTGGTAGTTGAGGCAGGGCCTCGACCGGCGCTTGAACGTCGTGCACTGACGGATGGGAAACACCTGCCTGATCAGCCTGAGCGTGCGCCTCATGGCCTTGGCATCGGTGTAGGGCCCGAAGTAGGCGGAGCCGTCCTGACGGATCACTCTGGCAACGAAGGCTCGGGGGTATCCGTCTGCGAGAGTCACCTTGATGAAGGGATACCTCTTGTCGTCCTTCAACTTGACGTTGTAGCGCGGACGGTGCTCCTTGATGAGATTGGACTCGAGAACCAGAGCTTCCGTCTCCGTGCCGGCGACGATGTAGTCGAAGCCGGCGAGCTTTGACCTCAGCAGCTGAACCTTGGGGTCCGGAGACTCGGCGCCGCCGGTGTACGCCCGCAGGCGGTTCCGGAGGTTGCGCGCCTTGCCGACGTACATCACCTTCCCGTTCCGGTCCTTGAGCAGATAGACGCCCGGTCTGGTGGGCGGGCGTGAGGGTGTGTTGTGTCTGTCTGGCATCGTGTTCTCGCTGTCGTTCCCCTCCACGGGTTCCCGCCCGCGTTCCCGAGATCCTGGCAACCTCTCAGAATAGACTAGCGCCGGCGCAGCGTCCGTGTCAACTCGGGCGGTTCCCAGAGGTTATGTTGCCGCAGAAGAAATCCGCTAAGAAGAGACTCAGGCAGAACGAGAAGCTGAACGCGAGGAACCGGGCGGTCAGGTCCAGGATGGCCACGGCAGTCAAGAAGGTGCAGAGCTCGCCCGCCGAGGAGCGGGAGCAGGCTCTGAGGGCCGCGGTCTCCGTGATCGACAAGGCCGTCAAGGTGGGCGTCATCAAGAAGGCTACGGCCGACCGCAAGAAGTCGCGTCTGATGAAGGCCGGCCAGCAGGTCGCGTAGAACAGACTGCATCCAGGGAAACGCGCCCCCTCCCGTTCGGGATGGGGCGCGATTCTTGTACGCGTGTGTGATGCGGCTGCACTCGTGTGTGATGCAGCGCAAAGGTGGCTACCGTGATGCAGCGCAAAGGTGGCTACCGGAGCGTCTCCAGGATGTGCAGGATTCCCTGAACCGCATCGTCCACTGGGATCTCGGAGACTTCGCACGTCTTCCTGATGCGAGCCTCGACCACTCCCGCCTTGAGACCCCTGGCTCCTATGGTGACCCGAAGTGGCATTCCGACGAGATCGGCGTCCTTGAACTTAACGCCCGCCGAGTCATCCCTGTCGTCGTAGAGCACGTCGACACCGGCTGCCTTGAGATCGGTGTAGAGCGTGTCGGCGAGGGTGGTGCACTCCGTACTCTTCATGCTCACGACGAGTATCTCCACGGCGAACGGCGCGACCGACAGCGGCCACGTTATGCCGTCCTTGTCGTTGTGCTGCTCGATGATCGCCGCGACCGTGCGCGATACT
>JALGZG010000195.1 GCA_025782345.1 bacterium
CCTCTACGGCCCGCCAGGGTGCGGGAAGACGTCACTTGGGTACGTCGTCGCCGGGGCCACGCGGTCGGAGCTCGTGATGCTGAACGCCGTGGAGGCCGGGGTCTCGGACCTTCGAACCGCGGTGGCGAGGGCCAGGGCTCGGGCGCCTGCGCGGACGATCCTCTTCATCGATGAGGTGCACCGCTTCAACAAGGCGCAGCAGGACGTCCTTCTGGCGCCGCTCGAGAACGACGTTGTGACGATGATAGGCGCGACGGTCGAGAACCCCTTCTTCTACCTGAACCAGGCGCTTCTCTCCCGCGTGCAGGTGTTTGAGCTGAGGCCGCTCGAGGAGTCCGAGATAAGGGCCATTCTCGAGCGCGCTCTGGTCGACGGGGACCGGGGGTTGGGGGACTACAGCGTGGAGCTCGCGGACGCGGCGCTCGACCACCTGGTTGACAACTCGCTCGGAGATGCGAGGAAGGCCCTGGCGGCGCTCGAGTTGGCGGCGCTGTCGACGCCGCCGGACAGAAACGGTGTTATCAGGATTAGCCTTTCCGCTGCTAAGGAGTGTCTGCGTCAGCGTGTGATCCGATACGACAGGGACGGCGACTCGCACTACGACGTGGCCTCGGCGCTCATTAAGAGCATCAGGGGGTCGCAACCGGACGCCGCGCTGGGCTGGTGATCGCAGCGTCTGAGGACGTAGGGTTAGCCGACCCCGGCGCGCTGGGGGTTGCGGTCGCGGCGGCGCGGGCCGTCGAGATGCTCGGGATGCCGGAAGCGAGATACGCACTTGCCGAGGTGACGGTCTACCTCGCTACCGCGCCGAAGAGCAGGAGCTGCGCGGACGCGATCGCGAGGGCCTCTGAGGACATCGTGAACGGGGTGGCGCTTGAAGTCCCCGATCACCTCAGGGACGCAAGTTACAGGGGAGCGGAGCGGCTGGGGCACGGAGAGGGCTATCACATGCCTGCCTCCGAGGCCGAGGGCCGCGCCCAGAACTACATGCCGGAGCATCGATGTTACTACCGCCCCGGCGACCGCGGCTATGAGAGGGAGGTCCGGGAGCGCCTGAAGGAGTGGGACGGCGCTCTCACGTCCGCCCCAACGGAGGACCGGACGTAGATTCCTCCGGCTCCAGGCGGACGAGAGGCTTAAGGGACCGCAATTAACATAGATGGGAGGGTGAGGCGTACATGGACAACAACCTGGTATCTGTAGTCATAATGTTCCTGATCGGCGTCGGCATCTTCCTCGCGGGTTGGTTCGCGAGGAGGCTGGTCGATCGCAGCAAGATCGTCAGCGCCGAGGAACTGGCCGAGAAGATTGTCAGGGAGGCTCAGCGGGAAGGCGAGACCCAGAAGAAGGCCGCCGTGCTCGAGGCCAAGGACGAATGGTACAAAGCCAAGGCCAAGTTTGAAGAGGACACGCAGTCGACCCGGTCCGAGATCGACAAGCTCCAAAGGTCCGTGGAGAAGCGTGAGGAGAACCTCAACCGGAAGGTCGAGTTCCTGAACAAGAAGGAGCAGGATCTGAACACCGTGACCGGAGAGGTGAAGAAGACCGAGGCTCAGGTCAACGAGCGCACCGAGAAGCTCTCCAGACTCATCGACGACCAGAACGAGAGGCTCGAGCGGATCGCGGGCATGAATCGCGACGACGCGAAGAAGCTCCTGATCAAGAACATGGAGAGCGATGCGAGGCTCGAGGCCGCGCGCATGGTCAAGGACATCAAGGACGAGGCGCGCAGACAGGGTGACAAGGAGGCGCGCGACATCCTGACGCTTGCTATCCAGAGGTGCGCCGCGGACCACGTGGTCGAGTCTACCGTGTCGGTTGTCAACCTCCCGGGTGATGAGATGAAGGGCCGCATCATCGGCCGCGAGGGCAGGAACATCCGGGCCTTCGAGACCGCGACCGGCATCGACGTTATCGTCGACGACACTCCGGAGGCCGTCATTCTCTCGGGCTTCGATCCCGTGCTGGGCGAGGAGGCGTGCCTCGACGTCGGCATCCACGACCTGAAGCCGGAGATGGTCAAGCTTCTGGGCAGGCTCCGCTACCGCACCAGCTACGGGCAGAACATGCTTCAGCACTCCAAGGAGGTCGCGTACCTCTGCGGGCTGATGGCCGGTGAGCTGGAGTTCGACGTGGCGGTCGCGAAGAGAGCTGGTCTTCTGCACGACATCGGCAAGGCCGTCGACCAGACCATGGAAGGCACTCACGCCGCTCTCGGTGCTGAGCTGGCCCGGCGCTACGGCGAAGACGACATCGTGATCAATGCCATCGAGTCGCACCACGAGGACGTCGAGCCGACCTCAATGATCGCTGTGCTGGTGCAGGCGTCGGACGCGGTGTCCGGTGCGAGGCCCGGCGCGAGGCGAGAGACCCTCGAGACGTACATCAAGCGCCTTGAGAAGCTCGAGTCCATAGCGAGCAGCTTCCAGGGCGTCGAGAGGTCGTATGCGATTCAGGCGGGGCGCGAGATCAGGATCATGGTCCAGCACCGCAAGATCGACGATGCGCACGCCGAGTCGCTCGCATCGGCCGTGGCGAGGAAGATAGAGGCCGAACTCAAGTACCCGGGTCAGATCAAGGTCGTGGTGGTCCGGGAAACACGCGCCATCGACTACGCCAAGTAGAGCCTTAGGTCCGGGCGGTTCGACAACTGACGGGAGCTGTTGTTGAGGATCCTCTTCATCGGGGACATAGTCGGGCGCACGGGCAGGCGCGCACTGGTCGCGCTTCTGCCCGGGTTGGTCGAGGCGCACGGTGTGGACTTCACGATCGCCAACTGCGAGAATGCGGCGGGCGGATTGGGTATCACGGAGAGAACTGCGATGGAACTCCTTGATGCCGGGGTCCATGTGCTGACGGGGGGGGACCACAGCTGGGACCGACCCGAGGGGGTTCCCTTTCTTGATGCGTGCGAACGCATTCTTCGTCCCGCCAACTATCCCACGGGCGTCGCTGGTCGAGGGGTCGGGGTCTACGTGTCTCCCTCTGGAGCGAGAGTGGGCGTGGTCAACTTGCAGGGGCGTGCATTCATGAAGTCTCTGGATTGCCCATTCCGCATGGGGCTGGAGCTTGTGCAATCCGTCAAGAAGGAAACTCCCATCGTCGTGGTGGATTTCCACGCCGAGGCAACATCAGAGAAGACAGCTCTGGGTCTCTACCTGGCAGGGGTCGCCTCGTGTGTCCTCGGCACGCACACGCATGTGCAGACGGCGGATGAGCGACTGCTGACCGGCCGCACGGCCTACATCACCGATGTCGGCATGACCGGTCCCGCGGATTCCGTCATCGGGATGATGACGGAGGTCGCTCTGGAGCGCTTTCTTATGGGCGTGCCTCGACGCTACGAAGTGGGGCAAGGTCCGGCGATTCTCAATGCTGTTCTTGTCGACATCGACGAGGAAACGGGCGCGGCCGTCAGCATCGAGCGCGTGGTCGCGCATCACGAGGAGTAGCTAGGGCGCCTTCCTGGAGTGGAGGCGGCACTGTCCCAGTGGAGGTCGCCTGTGGACACAGTCCTTCTCAAAGGCAAGCCGGTCGCGGTCGGGATCAGGGGCGACGTTGCGCGTCGCGCCGCGGCTCTGCTGTTCGATCCTACTCTGGCTGTCGTTCTGGTCGGGAACGACCCCGCATCCACGTACTACTCCGCCAGCATCGAGCGCGCCGCGGCGAAGTTAGGCGTCGTGACACGTCTCGTCGAACTGGACTCGTCCGACGGTGCAGAGCGTGTCGCGTCGGCGATCCGGGAACTGAGCCTCGATGCAACCGTGCACGGGATCATTGTGCAGCAGCCTCTTCCAGACGGGATCACCCAGCAGGTAGTGGAGGAGATAGCCGCGGAGAAGGACGTCGACTGCGCGACCACCTACTCCCTGGGTCTTCTGACGACCGGGCGCGAGACGTTCGCTCCCTGCACGGCGCTGGCTGTGCTCGAGATGCTGCACGGCCACGGGATCGCCGTGTCCGGCAAGCACGTCGTCATCGTCGGACGCAGCACCGTCGTGGGGAAGCCCCTGGCGAATCTGCTCCTGCGCAAGTCCGAGCGAGGAAACGCCACCGTCACCGTCTGCCACACGGGGACGACTGATCTGGCGCTGCACACGCGACGGGGCGACATCGTCGTGGCGGCCATGGGGCGTCCGGGAGCGATACGAGGCGACATGATCTCGGAGGGCGCCGTCGTTGTCGATGTCGGCGTCAACCAGATCGACGATCCGGAAAGCGAGAAGGGCTATCGCCTGGTCGGCGATGTGGCCTTCGACGAGATGACCGGGCTGGCGTCCGCCGTGACGCCCGTGCCCGGCGGCGTGGGCACTCTGACCACGACGCTTCTCCTGAGAAGCGTGGTGGTCGCGGCCGAGAACGCGGCCGCTGGGAAGTAGTCACTGCCGGCCCCTCTCATACCCCGCTTTTGGAACGACAGACATGCGTGAGCGACAGGACGAGCAGATCTACAGTGTCAGTGAGGTGACCGCCCGTATCAAGGCGGTGCTCGAGACGTCATTGCCCGTCTTCTGGGTTGAGGGCGAGATATCGAACTTCGTCCACCACACGTCGGGCCACATGTACTTCTCCCTCAAGGATGAGAAGAGCCAGCTTCCATGCGTGATGTTCAAGACGGCCAACCGAGGCCTGGTTTTCACCCCGGAGAGCGGGATGAAGGTGGCCGCCTGGGGGCGCGTCAAAGTCTACGAGCCGTCCGGCCGCTACCAGCTCTACGTGGAGGCGATGAAGCCGGCCGGCATCGGCGCGCTCGCCGCTGCATTCGAGGAGCTCAAGCGTCGGCTGGCGGAGGAGGGGCTCTTCGACCCGGCGCACAAGAAGCCGATCCCTCGTTTCCCCGACACGGTCGCCGTCGTGACGTCAGCGACCGGAGCGGCGGTCCGGGATATCATCCGGGTGATCGGCGAGCGCTTCCCTGGAACGCGGGTGGTCGTTGTTCCCGCGGCCGTGCAGGGCCGGGAGGCCGTCCCGGAGATAGTGCGCGCGATCGAGTTCATCGACGAGTGGGGCGAGGCCGATGTGGCCATCGTCGGGCGCGGCGGGGGATCGCTGGAGGATCTCATGGCGTTCAATGACGAGTCGGTGGCGCGGGCCATGTTTGCGGCGCGCACTCCGATAGTGTCGGCCGTCGGACACGAGATTGACACGACGATTGCCGACCTCGTGTCCGACAGACGGGCGGCGACCCCTTCGAACGCCGGCGAACTCGTGGTGCCGGACAGGCACGACCTCGCGCGGACGGTCGAGTCGCTGAGGTTCAGACTCGACGCGGCGGTCGAGGCTGTTCTTACCGAGCTGGCCGGCAGGACACGGGCCTGCGTCAAAGCATACGCGTTCCGGCTGCCCGGGGAGCTGATCGACAGACTGACCCAGCGGACCGACGAGCACACGCGGCGCCTGTTCGCCGCGGTCACCGTGCGACTGAACACGGTCGGTACGCGTGTCGAGCGCCTGTCGTCGGAGCTGAGGCTGGCAGACCCCTCCCACATCATGGCGCGGGGATTCGCCGCGGTCTCCCTCATCCCTTCCCTCACCCCCGTTCGAGGACAGATTGAGCAAGCGGGCCACCTTCGAGGAAGACATGGGGAAGCTGGAAGCACTGGTTGAGAAGCTGGAACAGAAGGAGCTGCCGCTCGAGGATTCCATCAAGGCCTTCGAGGAGGGGATGAAGCTGGCGGGTACTCTGGTGAAGACGCTCGAGAAGGCCCAGGAGCGGGTGAGGACGTTGACGAAGACGGAACAGGGGACTTTTGCGCTCGATGCGTTTGGGGGAGGGGATGAAGACGAGTAGTGGGGAACGGAGCCTCAAGGCCTATCTGAGCGAGCGCCGTGAGGCGGTCGACGCCGCGCTCGAGCGATTCCTGCCGAGCGCCTCCGTGGCGAATCGGAAGCTGCATGAGGCGATGCGGTACAGCGTTTTCTCGGGAGGGAAGAGGCTGCGCCCGATTCTGGCTCTGACGGCCTATGAACTCGCGGGCGGTGAGGGCGACGCGGTTCTGGCGCCCGCCTGCGCGACGGAGCTCATACACACGTACTCGCTCATCCACGACGACCTTCCGGCGATGGACGATGACGACACGCGACGCGGCCGGCCGAGCTGTCACAAGGCGTTCGACGAGGCCACGGCGATACTGGCGGGAGACGCTCTTCTGCCGCTCGCGTTCGAGATCGTCGCGCGCGAGGGGCGGCTCACGCCCGGGATAAGGCTCGCGGTCGTGGCCGAGCTCGCGGCCGCCAACGGTCTTGCCGGCATGGTGGGCGGCCAGGTTGCTGACATGGAGGGTGAGGGAACAGCAGTCACTGTCGAGGCGGTAGAGTTCATTCATCTGAACAAGACGGCCCGACCGCTGAGGGCCGCCGTCCTCGTGGGTGCTCTGGCCGCTGGCGCTTCTTCGGACGACGTCGCCGCGCTCTCCACTTTCGGCGAAAGAATGGGTCTGGCGTTCCAGATCGCTGACGACCTCCTGGACGTGACCGGCACAGAGGGTGAGATGGGCAAAGCGGTCGGGAAGGACGAAGGCCGCGGGAAACTGACATACCCGGCGGCGGTGGGCGTTTCGGGCGCCACGGCGCGGGCTAAGGAACTGACAGAGGAGGCGCTCGCGGCCCTGGACGTCTTTGGCGACCGGGCCTGGGCGCTTCGTGAGATCGCGCGCTTCGTCGTGGAGCGACGGAACTGACGGTCGCCGCGCGGCTGCGCCCCGCTCGAGAGGGGCTGACGGGAAAGAGCGATGACACGGATACTCGACAGCATAGACTCACCTGCTGACGTCAAGAAACTCGGCGGCGCCGAACTTGCGACTCTCGCGGGCGAGCTTCGAGACGAGATCATCCGGGTCGTCTCGAGAAACGGCGGTCATCTGGCCCCGAGTCTCGGTGTCGTCGAGCTCACTCTGGCTCTGCACTACGTGTTCGATTCGCCGGACGACAAGCTGATCTGGGACGTCGGGCACCAGAGCTACGCTCACAAGCTCATCACCGGTCGCAGGGATGCCTTCGAGACTCTCAGGCAGTACGGAGGGCTGTCCGGCTTCCCGCGCCGCGAGGAGAGCGCCCACGACATCTTCAACGTGGGGCACGCCAGCACGTCCATCTCGGCGGCACTCGGCATGGCGTGCGCCCGTGACTTCCTGGACGGCGACAACTACGTCATCGCGATCATCGGTGACGGTTCCCTGACGGCGGGACTGGCCTTCGAAGGACTGAACCAGGCGGGGCATCTCAAGCGGAACCTGATGGTCATCGTCAACGACAACCGCATGTCCATTGCGAAGAACGTCGGAGCACTGTCCCAGTACCTGACGCGACTTCGCTCAGCCCCGACCTATCAGCGTCTCGAGTCCGAGGTCTGGGAGATCATGGGGAAGATCCCGGCGGTCGGCGCGAGGGCACGGGAACTGGCAAGCAGGGCACTCGAGTGCATGCGCGGCCTTCTGGTCCCCGGCGTGTTGTTCGAGGAGCTGGGGTTCAAGTACTTCGGTCCTCTCGACGGGCACAACACGGAGCTTCTCATCGAGGCATTCGAGCGGCTCAAGCATACGGACGGTCCGCTGCTCGTTCACGTGATCACCCAGAAGGGAAGGGGCTATCAGCCGGCCGAGGATGACGCGTCTCGATTCCACGGCATCGGCTCGTTCGAGAAGGAAACGGGGACGCTGACTGGTAAGCCGACCACCATTTCGTACACGGAGGTCTTCGGCAGGACGCTCACCGCTCTGGCGGAGAACGATGAGCGCGTCGTCGCGATCACCGCGGCGATGCCGGCCGGGACCGGTCTGTCGGATTTCGCGGGACGGTTCCCCGAGAGGTTCTTCGACGTCGGGATCGCCGAGCAGCACGCTGTGACCTTCGCCGCCGGGCTCGCCTCAACCGGCATGAAGCCCGTGGTAGCGATCTACTCGAGCTTCCTGCAGCGGGCGTACGACCAGATCATCCACGACGTCTGCCTGCAGCGTCTTCCCGTGAGGTTCATGGTAGACAGGGGCGGGATCGTCGGCGACGACGGTCCGACTCATCACGGCGTCTTCGACCTGACGTTCCTTCGTGCCGTCCCCGATCTTGTGATAATGTCCCCCAAGGACGAGAACGAGCTGGCGGCCATGGTCCGCACGGCTCTGGAGTACGACGACGGTCCGATCGCGGTCAGATACCCCCGCGGGGCGGGTCTGGGCGTCAAGATGGACTACGAGCCGCGGTCGCTACCCATAGGCAGGGGTGAGGTTTTGAGATCGGGCGCGGACCTCAGCTTCATCGCGATCGGTTCGATGGTCGATGTGGCCGTCCGGGCGGCGGAGGAACTGGCGGGAGATGGGGTAGACGCCTCCGTCATCAACGCGCGGTTCGTGAAGCCGCTTGACCGGGAGCTGATCGTGGAGGAGGCGCTGAGGACGGGGCGCGTCATCACGCTCGAGGAGAACGCGGCCTCGGGTGGGTTTGGAGCGGGCGTGCTCGAGCTTCTGCAGTCGGAGGGTGACTCGCGCGTGACGGTGCGGGTCATGGGCCTTCCCGACGAGTTCGTGACGCACGGGTCCAGGGCACAGCTGCTTTCGGACTGCGGGCTCGCGCTCGAGGACGTGGTGGCATCTGCGCGCGCGCTCGTGGCCACGCAGGAGGCTGGACGAAGGAGGGCTTGAAGCGATGAAGACCGTTGGCATCGTGGCCAATCCTACAAAGGACGGCGTGAGAAAGGCCATCGACGCTGTGCGAGGCTGGTGTGACGAACACGGGCTGGACGTGCTGGCCGATGATGTGCTTGTCAAGCACGCTCCCGGTTCCGTGTCGTGTGTTCCCTCGAGCGAACTGGTCGAGAGGGCGGAACTGGTGTTCGCCTGCGGCGGGGACGGCACCCTGCTGCGCGCGGTGCGGCTGGTCGCGACGGCCGGGCGGGAGACGCCGGTCATCGGTGTCAACCTCGGGAGCCTGGGTTTTCTGACCCAGATAGCGGAGGAGGAACTCGCGGATGTCCTCAGTGACCTGGACCCCCGCGATCTCCCCTTCAGCAACCGGATGATGCTCGACGTGAGCGTCAGAGGGCAGGAGGGGTCCGTCCTTGCTCTCAACGATGTCGTGCTATCCAAGGGCGCCGATTCGCGGATCATGTCATTCGAGGCACGGGTGGACGGGGAGGTGGTGACACGCTACGCGGCGGACGGCCTGATCCTGGCGACGCCCTCCGGTTCGACGGCGTACTCCGTGTCGGCGGGTGGGCCCGTCGTTACGCCCCGCGTAGAGGCCATAATCCTGACGCCCATATGCCCGCACTCGCTGAGCATGAGGTCGTGCGTGATTCCTCCCTCTGCCGTGGTGGAGGTGGAGATGCTCTCGTGCGACGATAGGACCGTGATCTCGACCGACGGAGACCGTGCCTTCGGTCTGTGCGAAGGAGACGTCGCCCTTGTGCGAACCGCGGCGACACGTGCGGTGCTGGTGGACGTTTCCAAGCACTCGTATTACGAGATACTGAGAAAGAAGATGCACTGGGCCGGGCGAGTGAGGGAGCGCTGAGGGATGGTCGATACTCCACGACTGAATCTGCGAGACATCGCGGCTCCGCCGAACCTGGTGACGCTCGCCCGGATCGCGCTCGTGCCCGTGGCACTGGTGTTCCTGGCAGGCGGTCACAGGCTCGCGGCCGTTGCAGCTCTGCTCGTGATGTTCGTGAGCGACGGACTGGACGGATACCTGGCCCGAAAGCTGGGCCGGGTCACGGAGCTGGGGAAGATCCTCGATCCGGCGGCCGACAAGATAGCAGTGGCGGCGGTCCTGGTGTACCTGGTCGTCGCCGGTGAGTTCCCGCTCTGGGTGCTTCTGCTCGTCGTCGCCCGTGACCTCGCCATCGTGCTGGGGGGGCTGGCGATAGTGAGGAAGTCCCGGTCCGTGCCGCAGTCGCTGATGACGGGGAAGGTCGCGGTCGTCGTGCTGGGCGTCGCGGTGCTCGTGTTCGCGGCGGACATCCAGGTTCTGGAACCCGCGCTTCTCGTGCTGTGCGTGGTCGCCGTCGTGACGTCCGGCGCCGCATACGCGGTGGTCGCACGGCGGGCTTTCTCGGGGGCGGAGAACAAGGACGGAGTGATCGGCGGTATCTGACGGGAGGCATCGATCAAGAAGAGCAAGGTCCATTTCCTCAAGGTGGGCGCGGGCGGAGCGGACGACATCGCGGCGCGGCTCGAGGCGCTCCTGGACAAGAGCTCCCTCTCCGGCGTGGTCGCACCCGGCGAGCTCGTGGCGGTGAAAATGCACTTCGGCGAGAGCCGGGTCACCGGGCACGTCCGGCCCAGGTTCATGCGCAGGGTGGTCGCGTGGCTGCAGAAGCAGGGCGCCAGGCCGTTTCTCACCGATACCAACACGCTCTACCGGGGCTCGCGCGCCGACACGGTGTCACACCTGCGCACCGCGGCCGAGCACGGGTTCACGTTTCAGGCGCTGGGGGCTCCGGTGGTCATTGCCGGGGGCCTGCGAGGGACGACGGAGGCCGTTGTTCCCGTCCAGGGCCGCTTCGTCACGAACGCAAGCGTGGGGCCGGAGTTCGTCAAGGCTGACGCCCTCCTCTCGGTGGCGCACTTCAAGGGCCACGAGGTCACGGGTTTCGGAGGGACGCTCAAGAACTTAGGGATGGGCTGCGCCTCAAGGGCCGGCAAGCTGGATATGCACTCGACCACAAGGCCCTACGTGAAGCCATCGTGTAACGCCTGCGGGGTCTGCCTGACTTGGTGCCCGGAGGATGCGATCACGCTGGGGGAAACGGCCGAGATAGACGACGGGAAGTGCATTGGCTGCGCCGAGTGCATAGCGGTGTGCCCGACGAAGGCCGTCGGCATTCGATGGGACGAATCGACTGACACGTGCCAGATGAAGATGGTAGAATACGCATGTGCGGTGGTAGCTACGAAGCCTGGCAGGGTCGGCTACGTCAGCTTCATTACGGACGTTCATCCGATCTGCGACTGCTTCGGCACGGAGAAGGTATCGATCGTCCCCGACATCGGGGTGGTGGCCTCGCTGGATCCTGTGGCGATCGACCAGGCCGCCTACGACCTTGTGAATGAGGCACCGGCGGCGGCCGGGGAGCTGTCCGACGGCTACCGTGCCGGAAGTGACAAATTCAGAGATCTGCACCCGGACGTCGACCCGACGGTCCAGCTCAGGCACGCGGAGAAGCTGGGTCTCGGGACCCGAAACTACGAGCTGATCGAGATTGCATAGAGCGCCCGTAGCTCAGCTGGATAGAGCACTGGATTCCGGTTCCAGGGGTCGGAGGTTCGAATCCTCTCGGGCGTACCAGAACGGCTCGGGCCGGCGGCACAAGATCGCCGGCCCGAGCCACAAGGCGACGGCGCCGGCGGTGTCGGCGCGCGTACCAGGAGGTACATCATGAGGGCACCTTCTTTAGCCGCGGCCGCGGTCTGTCTCGTGGTCGTCATGGCCACGACGGCCGGCGCCGCGTCGCTCTACGCCGTGCGGCTGGCCGATGGCGCTTCTCTGGCGGTCGTCGAGGAACTCGGGGCGGTCGTGAGGCACATGGGACTCACCGAGATGATCGTGGAGGGTGACAGAGCACTCGGGGACG
>JALGZG010000232.1 GCA_025782345.1 bacterium
GCAGAACCTGAGGCGCCAGCAACACCTGAGGTGCCAGCAGAACCTGAGGCTCCGGCAGAACCTGAGGCGCCAGCAACACCTGAGGTGCCAGCAGAACCTGAGGCTCCAGCAACACCTGAGGCGCCAGCAGAACCTGAGGCGCCCGCGGCCGACACCGAGAAAGACGAGTAGACGAGTATGAGCGTCACCATACTGGCAGTCTTCGCGGCGGTCGCGGTCCTGTTTCTCGCGGTCCTGACCAGGGTCATCAGATCGCCATCGACGGGGTTCGTGAGGTCGTTCGCGGTGGTGGCGATGGTGCTGCTGCCCTCGGTCTGGTTGCTTGCGATGCTGGTCTACGCCGACTCCGAGATGAGGAAGGTCAGCTTCTGCACGAGCTGCCACGAGATGGACTCGTACGGACGGAGCCTGCACGTCGATGACGATGAGTCGCTCTCCGCCTCGCACTACCAGAACCACCGCGTTGACACGAAGACGGCGTGCTACGTCTGTCACACCGAGCCAGGGCTCCTGGGGTACGTGGACGCCAAGCTCAGGGGGCTTCACGATGTGCGGGTTCACTACTTCGGGAAGGCGCCCGAGGAACTGAAGCTCGTCGAGCCCTACAGCAACGCCGTCTGCCTGAAGTGCCACGGCGAGGCGAAGACCTTCCTCGAGGGCGGCGGACATCAGTACCCCGAGACGCTGATAGACGAACTGAAGACGGGCGAGATGTCGTGTCTGGACTGTCACGACATCGCGCACTCTCTGGAGGACTGACATGGTCAGCCCGTTCCAGTTCTTCCCGACGGGCCCCGAGGCCGCAACGCGCGTCCTCAAACGCGGCGTGGTGGTCCAGATACTGGGCATCCTCGTGCTCGCTGGGGCGCTTTTCACCAAGGTGCCACTTCTCATGGTGGTCATCATCCCGGTGGGTGCGCTCCTGATCGCGCTGGGGATTCTCGCGTGGCTCCGGGCCGTCGTCCGGCCAGACGCGGGGTGAAAGAGTAGAGGCTGGGCCGGGCGGCGCACCTCTGCCGGAAGTCAGGGCACTACCTTTGGGGGGAGGGCTGCCATGAGACGACCGTATGGCGCGGCTCTGCTGCTTGTGTTCATGCTCTGCTGGACCGTGGCCGTTGCGGAGGAGAGCTGCATCACGTGCCACCGTGGCGTGAGTCCGGGGCAGGTGCAGGACTGGGAGAGCAGCAGGCACTCGAAGATGGGCATCAGCTGCTCCGCCTGTCACGGCGACGCGCACTCGAGCTCGGACGATGCGGATCTCGCGAGCCTGCCCGACGAACAGGTCTGCGCTGCCTGCCACGAGGAGCAGTTCGGGCAGTTCACTGCCGGCAAGCACAACTTCGGCTGGACCACACTGAACGCCCTACCTGTCACGCACCTCGAGCCCGATGTCTTGATCGAGGGCGGCCGCGGCTGCGGAGGATGCCACAACATGGGCGTCAAGACCGCGGACCAGAAGGCCGACCAGCTCGCGAAGGGCTACAGATGTGGACGAGCTCGAAGCACGGCGCGCGCTGGTACGCCAAGCAGGCGGGCGACCTGCCCGAGACGGCCGCGGCGCCGACCTGCCAGCACTGCCACATGAGCGGCGGAGACCACGAGGTTCGGACGGCCTGGGGCTTCCTCGGTGTCAAGCTGCCTATGCCCGAGGACGAGCAGTGGACCGCCGACAGGGCGACCATCCTGAAGGCCCTGGGTGTTCTCCATCCGGAGACTGGTGAGCCGACCGACCTCCTCGCAGTGGTTCAGGCCGTCGACATGGTGCGTCTCACGGAAGAGGCCTGGCAGACCGAGCGCGACAAGATGCTCAAGACCTGCAGCGAGTGCCACGCGGAGTCCTACGCGCGCGAGCAGCTCGAAGCGGGCGACGCCATCCTGAAGGACGCCGACCACCTGATGGCCAAGGCCATCGGGATCGTCGGCGACCTCTACAAGGACGGCGTCATCACGCAGCACGACGGCTATCCATACGCCTACCCGAACTTGCTGTTCTTCAACCAGACGGGTGGGAACGACATGGATGATCTGTCATTCATTGAGCAGGTGCTGCTGGAGATGTACCTCAAGCACCGCATGCGCACGTTCCAGGCCCACTTCCACACCAGCCCGGACTATGCCTACTGGTACGGTTGGGCTCAGATGACGAAGGACCTGGGCGAGATCCAGGAGCTTGCGAAGACGATGCGGGCGACGCACGTGGCTGCCGACTAGCGGTTGACGGAGCGTCTTGGCCGCCGCAGCCAGGCGGCCTCCTGAGACAGATCGTTTCGAGGGGGCGACGGAGGTCGCCCCCTCGAGGCGTACGGGGCATCTGGCGCTGCTATGGCGGCGTTTCCCCGAACCGACGGTGTCGAGGATTCGCGCCGGCCTTCTGCTGGAATTTCGATGCCATGTGTGGTAGAATGTGCACTGTCGAGGCCGATTGGGCGTCGGTCTCCTCCCACGTTATCTCAACTACGTGTTGGCCCCATCCCGGGGCCCGTATCTGTTTGCACCATGAGCGCAGGGGGGTCTCATGCAACTAAGACGGCTATGGGTTGCTGTCGTCCTCGTGGTCGTATGTCTGGTGCTGGCCGCGCCGACGACGCTCGCGAGAAACAACATCAAGGGTGTCTTCTTCGACGTCTATCCTGAGGCCTCTGGCACTCAGCTCGAGGACCTCCCGAGCAACGCGAATCACTGCGGTGTATGCCATCTCGACTTCGACGGCGGGGGACCTCGCAATCCGTACGGCTTGAGCGTGCAGGTCGGCCTGAACAACGGCCTCTCGAACCTGGAGGCCCTGGAGGCTATCCTGGCGGTCGACGGTGATGACGCGGACGCCGACGGTTACATCAACTCAGTGGAGGCGAGCGAGGTCGTGCTCTTCACCAACACACCGACGTTCCCGGGTCTCTCCCAAACCAACTACACCAACACGCTGAGCGTGATCCACTCGGAGCTCGAGCCGTATCTCACACCGTCGGGCAGCTCGGACACGACGCCTCCCGACGTCACGGTCGACTCCCCGAACGGCGGGGAGAGCATCAACGCGAACAGCTACTACCCCGTTTCCTTCACCGCGACCGACGAGAGCGGCATCTCGCGCGTCAACGTCTACCTGTCGGACGACAGCGGGCTGTCGTGGATGCCGGTTGCGTCAAACGAGCCTCCGGGAACCGGGTTCTCCTGGTTTGTGCCCAACTACCCGGGCGCGGCCAGCAGGATCCGCGTCGAGGCGTACGATAATGCGGGGAACGTCGGTTTCGATGACAGCGATGGCGATTTCACGCTGGTAGGACGTCCGCCGGGAATCGTCCCGACTACGCTCCGAGACGTCGAGATGCCGGGAACGCAGCCGCACGAGGGCGCCATCCTCGCTGATCCGGACGAGACCTGCGCGACGTGCCACGGGGATTTCGATTCGGAGAACGAGCCCTGGTACGTCTGGCGGGGCAGCATGATGGCGCAGGCCGCGCGCGACCCGTTCTACTTCGCGTGCATGGCCGTGGCCGAGCAGGACGCTCCCGGTTCGGGCGACCTCTGCATCCGCTGCCACTCGCAGAGCGCGTGGCAGGAGGGGCGCTCGGTCGACACCAGCGGCGCCATGCTGAATGCGAGGGACAGGCACGGCGTCCAGTGCGACTTCTGCCACCGCGCCGTGGACCAGAACTACCTCCCCGGTGTCAGTCCGATAGAGGACTACGACGTCCTGGCCGAGATCGATCCCCTGCCGCTTCAGTACGGGAACGGCCAGTTCATCAACGACCCCACGCCCCTGATGCGCGGACCGTACGACGACGCCGTGGCCAGCCACGGTACGGTCTACTCTCCGTTCCATGACTCAGCCGCTTTGTGCGGGATCTGCCACGACGTGTCGAGTCCGATCTTCATGCGCACGGGCGATTACGACTACACGCCCACGCCGTTCGACGAAGAGCATCCGGACATGGACATCCGCAACATGATGCCCGTGGAGCGGACCTTCAGTGAATGGTCGCAGAGCGAGTACGCGTCGGCGGGTGTCTACGCGCCGCAGTTCGCCGGGAACAAGCCCGACGGGATCGTGTCGAACTGCCAGGACTGCCACATGCACGACGTGACGGCGTCCGCGTGCAACGAGCCCGGGGCTCCGATCAGAGACGACATGGGGCTCCACGACTTCACGGGCGGCAATACGTTCGTTCCGGACATCATCGAGTCCTTCTTCCCGGACGAGGTCGACGCCGGGCAGCTTGCCGCGGCGAAGGCACGCGCCACATCGATGATCCAGAGGGCCGCGACACTCGAGCTCACGCCGGAGGACTTCGGCGTTGCCGTCCGTGTCATCAATGAGACAGGTCACAAGCTGCCGTCAGGTTATCCCGAGGGCAGGAGAGTCTGGGTGCACGTGGAGGCCTTCGATGCGCTCGACCAGCTGGTCTATGAATCCGGCCACTACGACTTCACCACGGCGGAGCTGACCCATGACGAGAACCTGAAGATCTACGAGATCCTTCCGGGCATCAGCCCAGGGTTAGCAGCTACGCTCGGGCAGCCGGCGGGGCACTCGTTCCACTTCGTGCTTTCCGACACGGTCTTCTTCGACAACAGGATCCCGCCGCGCGGCTCGACGAACGCGGACCTCCTCGACGTTCAGT
>JALGZG010000334.1 GCA_025782345.1 bacterium
GAAGTCGCGACCGAACACCGCCACGCCCGCGGGCGTTACGACGGGCGAATACGGCCCGTATTTCGGTTTGGGAGCGGCGTGGAGCAGACCGTGGCCGTCCACGAACGTGTAGCGGATGCCCGCCTCTGCCAGATAGGCGTCGACGCCTGGGAAGTAGCCGCACTCGGGCAGCCAGATGCCGGCGGGCGCCTGCCCGAGCGAGTTCGTGTGGCTCTCGACCGCGAGTCGGATCTGGGCCCGGACGGCGGCCGGGAACTCCTCCATCAACGGCAGGTAGCCGTGGGTGGCGCCGCACGTGACCAGGTCCAGCTTGCCCGCGTCACGGAAGGTCCGGAAGGCCTGAACCAGGTCCAGTCCGTACTCCTCGGTGAAGACTCGCCTGCAGTCTGAGAAGAGGTCGTGGTACATCCCGGCGAGCGCGCGCAGACGAGGCTTGGACCGGTTCCTGTCCATCTCCTTCTCGGTGAGCTCGATCAGGCGGGAGATGTGCGCCACGTACCGCTCCTGAAGCATCGGGTCCTGGAGCATGGCAACGAGAGGCGGAGAGAGGGAAAGCGTCAGCCGGAAGTCAACGCCGTCGTCCGTCAGTCTCTGGAAGGCGCGGATGAGCGGGATGTACGTTTCGGTAATGGCCTCGAAGAGCCAATCCTCTTCGAGGAAGCTCTTGTACTCCGGGTGCCTGACGTAAGGCAGGTGAGCATGCAGAACGAGGCTCAGATAGCCCTTTTCCATGGTGCTCCCGTTGTGTCAGGAGATGAGCGGATCACCGCCCGTGGCGCGCCTCGGGCTTCTCAACCCTGCCCCCATCCGCCGGAGCCCCATCCTCCGGAGCCGGATGTCGGCCCGCGCTCGGTGAGAGAGTATATCTCCCCGAGCGACTCGAGTGTTACCCACTGCTCGTCGACCTCGGCCGACGGGCCGATGGGTGGAAGCGACACGCGGTTGGATCTGGCAATGACGAGGAACGACCCGTCCGGCAGGATCAGGCCGATGTCAATGCAGTAGTCGCTCTCCACGTGCGTGACGTTGATGTACCAGTCGCGCGCGCCGGGGGCGACGTCGATGTCGTGGTAACCGACCGGGTTCTCGGCATCCACCCCGGTCACGTCGTACACGCGAAGAACCAGTCTGCTGTTGCGCAGCGTTTCTTCGCCCAGCCTGTTCAGAAGCTGGTCGTTGAGATCGGGAGAGAACTCCCAGTAGGAGAACAACCAGTAGGGATCACGCACCATCAGGGCTATGAGGTCCTCCCCGTGCGTATCAGGAAACATGAACCCGTCATCGATGTCGGGGGCTTCCTGAACGCCCAGGTGGTACTTGCTGGCCTTGATTCTCTGCTCGCCCGCGGTCCGGTAGATGGAGAACGCCCGTCGCGTGCGCGGTGAGAGCCCGCGGCCCACGTGATTCTCGCGACCGCCGGCGCGCTCCGAGACCGGTTTCCTTCTGGCCTTCGTCGCGCCGGCCGGCTTCCCAGAGACCTTCGTCGCTCTGGCCTTCGTCGCGCCGGAGGGTCTCTTCTTCGCCCCGGCGGGCTTCCCGGTCCGCCGAGCGGGCGCCTTGGACCGGGCGCTGCCGGACCCGGACGCAGCGAGCAGGTCGACCAGCCCGGCCTTCTTCAGGGCGGAGTAGCCCTTGAGACCTGCGGCGTTCGCCAGCGCCCTCAGCTCCTTAACGGTCTTCCCGGATAGCTCGGTCTTCTTCACAACACACCCTGCGCTCTCTGCCATTGCCTACGCAGACATGCACCCGCTCCGCGCGCGCCCACGACTCCCAATCGATTGGCTCAGTATGTCCCGACACCCCTTCTCTGTCAACCTGAACCCTCGATTCTTGCAGGGTTCTGACAATCGGGGAATTCGGCCCGCGAGCCACCCAGGCCCCTTGGAGGGCAGACAGGCGCAGGAGCCTGCCGACCACGTCAATCCGACGCTATCTCCGTACCCGCGATCGGCGACAGACCATCCTGATACTCCTGCACCCACCCGTTCTCGAGCCCCGCCTCCTCCAGCTCCTCCAGCGCCTCGCTCCATTCCTCGCGGGTTATCCTCCGCGCCAGCTCCGGGAACTCGCGTGCGCGGTAGGCTGGGTAGTACTGGGCCATCAAACTCACGTACGTCTCGACTCCAAGCCTCTGGGCGATGAAGCGCATGGCCTCGCGAGTGCCCGCGTGCCCGTTCGGCAGGACGAGGTGTCTTACGATGAGTCCCCTCGAAGCGACGCCGTCGGCGTCCACCTTGAGGACGCCCACCTGCCGGTGCATCTCGACCAAGGCCGCCCGGCTCACGGTGGTGTAGTCGGGTGTATCCGAGAACTCCCTCGCCGCATCGTCTGAGGAGTACCGGATGTCCGAGAGATAGATATCGACGACCCCATCCAGAAGTCTGAGCGCGAACTCGGACTCGTATCCGGACGTGTTCCAGACCACCGGCAGCGCGGCGCCCGCACGCCAGGCGAGCAGAAGCGACTCGAGCACGTGGGGAAGGAACTGCGTCGGCGAAACGTGGTTGACGTTGTGGCAGCCCGCGTCCCACAGCGTGCCCACCATGCCGGACAGTTCCTTGATCGTGCGGTCGGTTCCCTCCCCCAACTGGCTCATGTGGTAGTTCTGGCAGAAGCAGCACGACATCGTGCAGTGGCTCCAGAAGATGGTCCCGGAGCCGTGTGTGCCGGAGATCGGCGGCTCCTCGCCGGGGTGCGCCATGTGCCGGTAGACTCTCGCGGTGGGCCCGGCGCCGCAGTACCCGACCTCGCCCGCCAGACGGTCCACACCGCATTCGCGCGGACATAGCCTGCATGCGCTGAGCGATTCCCGTGCGACCGCCGCCCGGCGCTCGAGTTCCCCACTCTCAGCCAGCGAAACAAACTTGGGAACACTCACTATCGGTGCAGGATGAATGAGATCCCCCTCGCCCCCACCATGACGGTACCGGACATCGCCTCGAGAGAGATGCCCTCCGCGACGACCGACAGTGACCTGGTGAACTCGTAGACGCCCTCCTTGATCTCGAGCTCCTCCCCGTCCAGCACGACCGTGTACTCCTCCGGCATGGCCAGCATCACTTTGCGGAGGTCGAACTCGTCGTTCCCGAGCACGACAGCCGCGGGAGTCCCGAGAAGATGGAGGTGCGTACCTCCGGAGTACTCGATCCTGAGGATGCCGGTATGCACCTCGCGGTGGGCGTCCACCTTCTCGATCCGCGACCGATCGAAGCTGATCTCACCACTCGAGAGCAGATGCGTGCCGACCGAGAAGGTCGGACTCTCGCTTCGAGCGATGCTCTCGAACAGCCGCTCTGCGTCGCTCTTGGACTGCTCGATCGTCGTGGTCATGCTGGCCACGAGCTGCTCGTACCCGAACCGGGCCAGCACGGTCTTCGCAGACGGTGTCCTGCCCTTGACCCGTATGCACATGAGCTCGAACGGGTCGACGCACCCGAGCGACACCCCCTTCTTCCAGTCCGGGTCGAGCCGGTCCATCACACTGCACAGCACAGCGCCGGTCCACCGGAAACGCTCGCCGCGATACCAGTCGAGACCCGGTGACTCGGGGAAGCATTGTTCGAGGGCGCCCGCCTCTCCGAGAGCGTTCTCCAGACGCGGGCCGAACCTGCCACCGAGATAGGATTCTGCTTCCCTTCGGCATCGTTCCGCAAGATACGTCGGAATGCCCTCGGTGAACTCTATCCTGCGCTCGAACTCCGCGTAGCGTCCGCCCATTCTCAGGCGGCGGTGCCTTCGTACGCTCGTGAATTCGCGGACGCACAGGTCGAGCGAATCCGCGGTCGAAAACGCGGCTCTGTGAAGCAGGCGGCACTCGATGTCCGCGAGAACGAGGTTCCAGGCATCTATCGGATAGCCGGAGAGAAGCTCTATCGGCCGCATCCTGTCCCCGCAGAGATCCGCCCCGTGAGTGCGGAACGACGCCTCGAAAGCGCGCGGCACCATCTCTGCGGCGAGACCCCAGAGATCGAGCGCCGCCGTGGAAATGCCTTCGATGAGACAGACATCGCCGGAAGGGACGTCTCGGGCGTGCGCTCGGTACACGGCCGTTCGGAGCGAGGACTTTTCCCTTACACGATGGTAGTATACCGGAGGTCGCGGGTGATTGATGAGATAGCAGGTGCTGTCCGGGCAGTGCAGTACGAACGGCGTCTCGGAGATGTCCCAGGCCGGCCAGAGGTCCTTGCTGAACTCACTCATCTCGAGAACGGCCTCTATCCTGAGAAGCGCATCCTCCGTTCGGGCGTCCATGGCGCCCACAAGCGCTCCCGGCGACGCGGCGAGCAGCAGCACCGTCAGGAGGGCAAGCTGGAGTCTGACTCGTGAGGGTTCAGCTCGCATTCCGACCCTCCTTCTCATGGCGGATCCGGGGAAGTGGGCCCGCAACTCATTCTAGACGCCCCGCCGTCGCCGGGCAAGAGCCCTTGCAGGTGCAGGAGCCGGCTACGCCCCGTCCTGCATTCCTTGACTGCACGCTCAAGTTGCCGTATGCGGGCGCCCGGCCCGCCTATCTCGACGACAGACATCCGGGCGACGAGCACGGTAGACGGCCCGGACACAGTGATTCTCAATCTATATGACAACATGACCGTCGATTCGGTTGCGCACGATGGCGCGCCGATCGCCTCGGGCGTCTACTTCGCGCGCCTGGTGGCGGACTCGGGCACGGCATCGCGGAAGCTGCTTCTCGTCCGCTAGCGCAGTAACGGATACGGACTGAGAGCGGGGAGCCTGAGGAGGCTCCCCGCTGCTCGTGTTCCGGGCTCTTGGGTCCTGGGTTCGCGTTCCGCCATCGTCTTCCGGGCTCGTCTTCAGACTAGAACAGGTCTCGGAGGACCAGCTTCAGTTCTTTCCGCTTCCCGTCGCGCTCGACCTCGAAGAGATACTCCGTTCCCGGTTCCTCGCGGAACATCGCCCTCAGTGACAGAAGCCCGGCGAAATGGTCGACGTCGATGGCGTTGATCGTGAGCACGACGTCATCTTCCTCGAATCCGGCTTCATCGGCCGGAGTGTCCGGTGAGGCGTAGAGCACCACTACCGCTTCGTCCGGACGCCAGAGCTGAAGCCCGCTCCGGTCGCACGGGAACTCGGTCCCGAAATCGTCTCCCTTCTCGACCACGACCTGCTGGTTCTCGTAGTCGAGATATAGCACGAAATGCCTGAAGAGCGTGTTGCCGAGATTACCCATCCTCTCGTGTCCGGCGAAGGCGCCCTCCGTCCGCTCGTCGTAACCGGCCATCGATATCCGGGGCGTCTCCATCGTGTGCCCGCCGAATTCGATAGTCTCGTACTCGGACTGGTAGTGCATGATCCGCCCGCCCGCTCCGAAGCCCACGCCGTATATGCCCTCCCTGCTCGCGAGATCGTGCTCCCTCGCGTAGGGGGCGTGGAACGTCATGCCGCCGGCCCCGAGGTCCAGCATCCAGTGTCCACCGTGGATTCCGTCGACGGTCGCCTCGACACTGAAGAGATTGCCGCTGAGCGGAGCGTCAAGGACCGTCCCGTCTCCCTCATACTCGAACTCCGACGGCTCGTAGAACGTGAGCACCTCGTTTGCGTAGTCGACCCTGGTCACGAAGCGAGACAGGAAGTCGTAGCCGAGAATGCCCCGGACTTCGAGGTCCGACGTGCTCTTGAAGAGGCCGGCCAGCTCTATGACCGCGATCTGCTGCTCCTTGAACTCGATGCCTTGCACGCTGAAGGGCGGGAGCGTCGCGAACGCGACGTCCACCGTGTTGCCCGCGCCCTGACCCTTGATCTCGCCGCTCAGCTCAAGTCCGAGGGATTCGGCGTAACCACGGTCGATCACACTGGCACTCGCCCCGCTGTCCAGCACCCACAACGATTCACTGCCATCGACGACCACGGGAAGGAAGATGTGCCGCTCGATGAACTGGAACGGCACGTCCACGAAATTCCCGCCGTTCGTGAAAACGTAGTCGCGGGCGTTGTCCGCCGGCGGCTCGAAGAGCGCGGGGTCGATGTCGACGTTGGTCTCGAGCAGGGTGGTGACCATCACCTGCTTCTGCCCTATGGGCAGCATTTCGATGTCCTGCCTGAAGGAGTGCAGAACACCGTCGACGTCCCGGTAGTCCGAGAGAAGAATGTGCTGCTGCATGTCTGGCTGTATGTCTATCGACTTCCTCATGTGGAAGTCGGAGACGTCTATGTACCAGACTCGTTCGACGTTGTCGACCGCGCTGACCACTCTGATGACGTGGCAGTCCGCGCC
>JALGZG010000070.1 GCA_025782345.1 bacterium
GCGCGTCCTGGATGTCGGGTGCGGCGCCGGGCGCACCGCGGAGTACCTCCGGCACTGGGCCGGGGAGTATCAGTGCGTCGACTACTCCGAGCAGATGACGAAGGTGCTCAAGAGGAGATTCTGCGACGTCGACTGCCACTGGTGCGACGTCAGGGACATGGCGCGGTTCGCGGCCGGCTCGTGCGATTTCGTCCTCTTTGCGAACAACGGCCTCGACTCGCTCGGGCACGAGGACCGGATGCTCGGGTTCCGCGAGATCAACCGCGTCCTCGCCGACGGCGGGGTCTTCGTGTTCTCGACCCACAACAGGAACTGCGACCACGCGAGGCAGGAGCCCCACCTCGAGTTCTCGCTGGATCCGTGCGCGTTCGCTCGCGCCGTCGTGCGCTATCACCGCCGCTCGATTGGGCGCCGCAGGAATCGGGATTTCGAGCGCGAGGAGAAGGACTACGCGATCATCAACGATAGCTCCCACCACTTCTCCCTTATTACGTACTACATCGACCAGCGGAAGCAGGTCGAGCAGCTCAGGGGCGTCGGGTTCGAGACGCTCGCGATCTACGACCTCGCCGGGAACTCGATCGGCCGCGAGGACATCGACCACTTGAGCGGGTGGCTCTACTACGTGGCCAGGAAGACCGGCAGCCCGCTGGCCTGACCTCAACGGCCGTGCTCGCCTCGTCACTCGGTAGGTCCTGGCCGCCCCCCGACCATCGCTGGCTCACTCGCTGAACTCGCCGTGAACTCCATCTCCTCGACCAGAATGTCCGGCGTCACGACGGCCATGCGGTAATACATGCCCGGGCCGACCGCCTGCCCCGTGTTCGTGAGCGTGGGATGAGACACCAGATTGAATCGCAGACGAAGAAGACCATCGTCTAGGGGATCATATGTGCGACAAGGTGACCGACTTCTCGATTGTGTTCCAGAAACTTGAGGAGCTCTCCGGCGAGGCCGATTGCTCACTGAGTGACGAGGAACTGGCTGCTCTGGATGAGATACGAGCACTTCGAGAGATCGTTCTTGAGGTGCAGCAGCCGGCGCGGGTGTACTTCACCACATCGTAGGGTTCCGAGCCCATCTGAATGGAACGTGAGAGGCGCCAGTGCGACGCTGGCGCCTCGCCGCGTTCTGCACCCTCACGCAGGACCCTTGTCTTCCAGTTCGCGGAGCACTCCCTGATCGTACTCAATGACATAGTCGTCCTCGACGTGCTCCGGCGAGGCGTGGTCGGCCAGCGAGTAGCCCATGGCCCGATACCCGCGCATTCGCTTCTCGAACATTCTGGCGAGCATGGGGACGTTACGGTCCACGTAGTCCATCGTGCGAACCTCGGTCTTCGCGTGATACTTGCGGTGCAGGCGACCCGCGTACTGCACCAGGATGCCCCTCCAGGAGACGGGCATCGCGAGACCTCTCCACGAGCACTGTCTTCCCTGTCAGCGGCCGGTCCACGCCTTGGAACTCGTAGCACTGGTACTCGCTGATCCGGACCTCAATCCTGGCTCTCGTTGACCGAGCCTGGTTGCCGCGCCAGGAGCTTCGTCTCCCGTCTACGGGCCTTCTTCGCTCCGTCGAAACGGATCCTCTCCTCGATGGACAGCACCACGTCGGGGCGTTCCTTGCCGAAGCGCTTGACGTACAGGTGCTCGATGTACTGGCGGAGCGGCATCTTCCACGGTTCCTGGTCGTGGTTGTCCAGCTTGCCGAGCTTGCGCGGGTTCATCCCAAGCTCACGCGCCATCTGGACGTGGACGTGGGAGAGGCGGTGGCGCTTTCGGGCGTCGATCCATGCCTGCATCTTCTGGTTTGGTTTCTTCTTCTTGGCCATCCTGTTTGCCTCGAATGTGGGCGCAACCATGTCCCCGGCGTTTCTGCCTCCTCCTCTTCCTGCGTTTGTCCTTGCAGCGGCCGGTTGAGCTGGTCTTGCCGGTTGCCTGCCGGGGAGGTCGCGCCTGTTGTACTCCTCTGTGCAATGTACCGCCATGCCCTACGGCCGCCCCCCAACCATCGCTGGTTCACTCGCTGAACTCGCCGTGAACTCCATCTCCTCCACCAGAATGTCCGGCGTCACGACGGCCATGCGGTAGTACATGCCCGGGCCGACCGCCTGCCCCGTGTTCGTGAGCGTGGGCTCCTTGCCCAGCGCGTAGATGTCCCTGAGCGTCCGGATGCTTACCTCGTCGAACGCCAAACCGCGCACCGGTTCCATTCGGCCGTCGTCGGCGTAGACCTTGTAGGCGACGACCGGCCCGGTCAGAAGTGCTGCGCCCGGCTCGTCGAAGCTCTCGGTTCGTTGGTACTGGCGCGAGATCTCAGGCACGTCCAGCCGCGTGATGAGGAGCCCGAACTCGTTGTCGAAGTCCTTTGCCAGGTTCCGCAGTTCCTTCACCAGGTCCTTCTTGGATCTCTTCGACTGCACGAACAGGTTCGACGCCGCCGGCATGGTCCACTGGTTCGGGAACGTGATGGCGTGGCCGTTCGACTCCGTCAGCTTC
>JALGZG010000342.1 GCA_025782345.1 bacterium
GCCATCAGTATGTCGCCCGCCGACACCCCGCCCGCGAACTCGGAATCGAGATCCTCGAGCAGGTGCGGCTTAACCTCCTCCGCGGTCGCGCACGTGTACGTGTACTTCCCCGGGAAGAGCATGTCGGTGTTGATGTCGTCACCGTACTTCCAGACCTTCAACTGACACCTCCTTGGCCGCATCGGCCGCGGCCGGGCAACGCCTGCCGCCTGCACGCGGCAAGAGGTCGCTGCTACGCGACCTTCCTCGGGTCGGTGATAACTCCACTGATCGCGGACGCCGCTACGGTCTCCGGACTCGCCAGGACGGTCTCCGCGTCCTTGCAGCCCATGCGCCCCTTGAAGTTCCGGTTGGCCGTCGAGAGACACCTCTCGCCCGGCGCGAGCACGCCCTGGTGCGCGCCCAGGCACGGACCGCAACCGGTCGGAAGCAGTACGCCGCCGGCCCTGACCAGCTTCGCGATGGTCCCGTCGTCCAGCGCGGCCTCGAGCACCTCGCGCGACGCCGGCAGGACGAGCAGCCGCACCTTCGGGCTGACTGTCTTGCCGTCCAGGATGGCCGCGGCCGCGCGAAGGTCCGACAGCCTGCCGTTCGTGCACGTTCCGAGCAGAGCCTGGTTGATCTCCATCCCTTCGACCTCGCTCACGGGTTTCACGTTGTCGACCTTGTGTGGCAACGCAACGACCGGGACGATCTCACTGAGGTCGTAACTCAGCTCGCGGATGTACTCGGCGTCGGAGTCGGCCCAGACGGGCTCGTAGGACGAGCGGTCGACGCCTATCGAGGTCAGATACTCCTCTGTCGTCGCGTCGAACGGGAAGACCGCTATCTTCCCGCCCATCTCGATGCCCATGTTCGCAACGACGAACCGGTCCTCTATTGTAAGAACCCCGACGTTGCCGTGGAACTCGACCGCCTGGTACGTGGCGCCGCCCGCCGAGATGTCACCGATGATGGTGAGTATCAGATCCTTCGCGGACACAGCAGGCGAAAACTCGCCCTTGAGCGTCACGCGGATGGTAGGCGGCACGCGGAACCACGTCTCGCCCACCAGCAGCAGCGCCGCGGCCTCCGTCCGATCAATGCCGGTCGAGAACGCGTTGACCGCGCCGTACGAACAGGTGTGCGAATCGCTCCCCACCAGTATCTTGCCCGGCAGCGCGTGCCCCTTCTCGACGACGACCTGATGGCACACACCGGTCCCGACGTCGTAGAAGTGAGGGATGCCATGCTTCGCCACGAACTCCCTGATGTTCGCGTGCCCCGTCGCCGTCTTCTCGTTCGCGGCGGGCGTGACGTGATCGAGCACAATGATTGGCATATCTTTCCTGACCACACCGTACTTCTCGAGCTCGTCGCCGATCTTCCCGATGATCGCCGCCGTGTTGTCGTGCGTCAGCAGGTGGTCAGGCTTGACCGCGACGATCTGTCCCGGCACGACCGAATCGAGTCCGGCGGCCCTGGCCAGCACCTTCTGCGCGAATGTCATTCCCATCCTGAAAGCCCCCGTCGCGCTGCCCGGAGGGGCGGCAAGAGTCCCGGCCGCCCCTGGGCGAGCGCCACCTTCTCTAGAGTTCCGCGATGATCGCGTCCGTCATCTGCTGGGTGGTCGCCGCGCCCTGCTCGATGGCGTCGGGGCCGCCCCTGAGCTTCTTCATGTCGTAGGTCCCGACGCGCCCGTCCTTGATGACCTTGCCGATCGCGTCGCGGATGCGCGTCGCCTTCTCCGCCTCGTCGAGGTGGTCGAGCATCAGGCAGGCCGAGAGTATCATGGCGGTCGGGTTCACGATGGAGGGATCGAGCTCCTGATACTTGGGAGCCGAACCATGCGTGGGCTCGAAGACCGCGCAGTCGGTGCCGATGTTCGCGCTGCACGCGAACCCCAGGATCACGCCGTAATCCTCGGGGTTCTTAGTGAGCCACATCATCTGCGCGTCAATGTTCGTGCTCCAGAGTGCGATGCCCGGGTAGTCCGCGGCGACCTTCTTCGCCTCCGCCTCCATCATCCCGGAGGTCTCGCGGATGACGTTCGGCTTCTCACACACGGTCACCGAGGTGTATCCAAACTTGTCGGCGTACTTGAAGGCCTCGTCACAGATCCGGTGACAGGCCTGCCTCGTGAAAATCCTCGTCGAGACGGCGAGGTCCTCGTTCGGAACGCCGAGGAACTTTTTCATCTTCGGGTGCGTGGCGAGCGCGTCGCGCACGTTCGCGGGCGGCGCGGTCCACTCGACGCCGCCGTAGAGGCCCTCGGTGTTCTGGCGGAATATGACGA
>JALGZG010000321.1 GCA_025782345.1 bacterium
CTCATCCGGGATCTACTTGGGCGCCGACCTTGTGGAGATGGTGGAGCTCGCGGACCATCCGTGGTTCGTGTGTTGTCAGTTCCACCCGGAATTCCGTTCGCGTCCCGGGGTAGCCCACCCCCTGTTCAGGGAGTTCGTGAGGGCCGCGCTAGCCCACAAGACGGGTGAGGACGCGGGGTCGTCAGGGCACAGATCGAGCGGTGACACCCAACCGCTGGAGCACGCCGCGGGGAGTAAGGGAGATGGCAGGTCGCGTGGTTGAGATCGGCGATGTCGAGATCGGTGATGGGAAGCCTCTGGCTCTCATCGCAGGACCGTGCGTCATCGAGAGCGAAGAGCTCATCCTCGAGGTAGCCGGAAGCGTCGGCGAACTGGCCACCGAGTTGGAGATGCCCTTTGTCTTCAAGTCGTCGTACCTCAAGGACAACAGGCTCTCTCCGGGCTCATATGCGGGACCGGGGCTCGAGTCGGGGCTCCGCGCGCTCGACCGCGTCAGAAGCGAACTGGGCGTCCCGGTGCTCTCGGACGTTCACGAGCGCGGTGAGGTGGGACCGGCGTCGGAGGTGCTGGACGCCATACAGATACCGGCGTTCCTGTGCAGGCAGACCCGTCTGCTCGAGGAAGCGGCGCGGACGGGGCTTCCTCTGAACATCAAGAAGGGCCAGTTCATGGCGCCGGACGACATGGAGCGTGTCGTTGCGAAGGCGGCGGCCGCCGGGAACGATCGCGTCCTGCTGACGGAGCGCGGAACGGCGTTCGGCTATCACAATCTGATTGTGGACATGCGCTCTATCGAGACAATGAGGAGCTTCGGCTGCCCCGTCGTCTTCGACGCCACCCACAGCGTGCAGTTGCCCGGAGCGGCGTCGGGCGTGTCCGGGGGCGAGCCTGCGTTTGTGCCCGTTCTCGCGAGGGCCGCGTGCGCGGCCGGCTGCGACGCTCTGTTCATCGAGACGCACCCCAGTCCCGAATCGGCCCTGTCCGATGCTCATTCCATGATCCCGCTGTCGGAGCTGCGCTCGGTCCTTGAGGGCGTTCTCACGGTCGCGCGCGCCGTTCGCGCGATGGGAGGATAGTGCGGTGCTGGCGTTCGACAAGGGCATTGCGACCGGCATTAAGCTCCTGATCCTTGACGTGGACGGTGTGCTGACCAACGCGCATCTCGTGCTGGGCGCGTCGGGTGAGGAGATCAAGGAGTTCTCGGTTCGGGACGGCATAGGGATCATGGTCGCGCAGTTCGCAGGTGTCCGGGTCGTCTTCCTGTCGGCGCGCGTGTCCGAGATCGTCGAGCGCCGTGCCGAGATGCTGGGCGTCCGTGAGGTCTATCAAGGTGAGCAGCAGAAACTGGACGTGGTGCGCCAGATCGCCGAACGGCACGGTGTTGAGCTCTCGGCAATAGCCTACGTCGGCGACGATCTCGTTGACATGGCGTCGATACGGGAGGTCGGGATAGGCGTCGCAGTCGGTGACGCGTGCTCGGACCTTCTGGAGTCGGCTCCGCACGTCACCGAAGCACCGGGCGGTCGTGGAGCGGTGCGCGAGACGGTCGAGGGCATCCTCAAGGCCAGGGGCGACTGGACGGACGTGGTCGAGGAGTTCCTGGCGAGCATCTGACGTGGTTGCCTTCGGGGCCGGGGCGTGGCGAGGCTGGAGTGCCCGCGGGTCGGGGCGCGTGGGACGTTGGAGACACCCTATTGTCGAAGAACACCGACACACCCAGGACAGCGGGAAGCCGCAGCCTCTCGGATGAGGAGTTGCTCCGGACCGGACGTGAGGTCCTCGAGGTGGAGCGCGACGCGATCGGCGGGCTGGTCGACCGCATCGACGACGCCTTCGTCGCGGCGGTCCGCGCTGTGGTGGAGTCACCCGGCAGCGTCATCGTTTGCGGTGTCGGGAAGTCCGGGCTCGTGGCGCGCAAGATAGCGGCGACGCTGGTGAGCACTGGGACCAGGGCCCTTTTCCTGCACCCGGCGGACGCGGCGCACGGCGACGTGGGCATGGTGAGCAAGGGGGACGTGGTGCTGGCTGTCTCCAAGAGCGGCGAGGGTGAGGAACTGCTCCAACTGCTTCCGCACTTCCGTGAGGTCGGTGTCACGATCGTCGCGATCACCGGAGGCGTCAGATCTACGCTGGCGTCCAGGGCTGACATCGTTGTGGATGCGCACGTCGAGCGTGAGGCCTGTCCGATGGACCTCGTTCCAACGGCCAGCACGACGGCGGCGCTGACTCTGGGCGACGCGCTCGCCGTTGCGGTTCTTTCAGAGAAGGAGATAGATCGAGACGCCTTCGCCTCGTTTCACCCGGCGGGCGCTCTGGGGAGGAGGCTTCTTCTCAGGGTCAAGGATGTCATGCACACTGGGGACGCCCTTCCTGTCGTGTCCGAGGATGCCCTCATGAGGGACGCCATCGTCGAGATAGCGGGCAAGCGGCTCGGGCTGACCACGGTGGTCGGCGCGGCGGGCAGGCTCGTGGGCATCGTCGCCGACGGAGACCTCAAGCGCATCGTCATCGGGAGAACCGACGTCCTGAACGCACGCGTGGCCGACGTCATGACGCCGGCCCCCAGGACCGTGGGCAAAGACGAACTTGTCGCCGATGCGCTCGAGAGGATGGAAACAAACACGCCGAGCCCCATCACCTCCCTCATCATCGTGAACGACGACGGCTGCCCCGAGGGAGTGATCCACATCCATGACTGTCTGCGCGCGGTGGGCTAGTTCCTCTCGTGTGCGGCTCCCTGTTGACCCCTCATTCAGCATTCTGCTATTCTCCAACTGCAAAGGGTCCCAGCCGGCTTCTGCTGCAGTTGGCGGGACGCCTTGAGGACGGGGTCGTTCTCGAGTATATTGAAAGCGCGCGTCAGAGGTTGTCGGTGGTGTTCTGCCAGGGCAGACGGGATCGCTCGTCTTAGGAACGGAAACGCAATGAAGTTGTCGTCCGTCTTCACTTCGGCCGTGGTTGTCGCACTCACACTGCTGCTGTATGGGTGCGGTGGGGATGAGGGTGGCGGGTCCGGGAGGTCCCGGACGGTCGCCGATCAGGAGATAGACGGCTTCACGCTGACGCAGACGCGCGAAGGATCGAAGGTCTGGTCCATCTCCGCGGACCACGCGCTTGTCTTCATCGATGCAGACCGCATCGAGATGATGGACCTGCGAGTCGACTTCTTCGATGACGACGGCGAGGTCCGCTCGACTCTGACCGCGAACGAGGGCGTTCTGGCCCGCCGGACCAACGACATGGAGGTCACAGACAACGTCGTCATCTACGCGGCGGACGGGACCATCCTGACGACCGACAAGCTCACATGGAATGAGCGCAAGGGGAAAGTGGAATCGGACCGCCCCGTCCGCGTGACGAAGGGCGACGACGTGATGACCGGTGTCGGGGTGGAGGCCGATCCCGACCTCAAGAACATCAAGGTGAAGAGCGATTTCAGGGCGTTCGTGCGGACGCCAGAGGGGGAGCTTGTCGAGGAAGAGTGAAAGCGCGCGAAACGGTCGTGACACGTCCACGCCTCAGAGCCTCAGCGCGGTCGGGCTGGTGAAGAGGTACGGTCGCCGCACGGTTGTCAACAGGGTAGAGCTCAATCTTGAGCGAGGTGAGGTCGTCGGGCTGCTGGGTCCCAACGGTGCGGGTAAGACGACGACGTTCCACATGATAGTAGGGCTCCTGAGACCGGACGGGGGCGATGTTCTCCTCGACGGGAAGAAGATCACCAGGCTGCCGATGTACCGGCGGGCCCGGATGGGCGTGGGGTACCTGTCGCAGGAGTCGTCCATCTTCAGGGGACTGACGGTCGCGCAGAACATCAATGCCATCCTCGAGACGCTCGGCGGGACCCGGTCGGAGCGTGAAGAGAGGCTGACCGAACTGCTCGGCGAACTCGGTATCGAGGAGTTTCGAGACCGCTCGGCGGATACGCTTTCCGGAGGAGAGCGACGGCGCGTGGAGATAACACGCGCACTGGTGACACGACCGGCCTTTCTGCTTCTCGACGAGCCGTTCGTCGGCATCGACCCGATAGTGGTGCAGGACATTCAGGCGATCATCAGGAAGCTCAGGGATAGAGGAATCGGGATCCTTATCACGGACCACAGCGTCCGCGAGACGTTGTCGGTGACAGACAGAGCCTATATCATGTACGAGGGTGAGATCCTATTGGCCGGGAACGCCGGGGAGCTGGCATCGAACGAAGAGGCACGGAAGCTGTATCTGGGAGAGCGCTTCCGGCTCTAGAAGAGGCACGGAAGCTGTATCTGGGAGAGCGCTTCCGTCTCTAGCTGAATTCCCAGTACTTCAGGAGCCGGGTTCCACGCGGAGCCCCTTCCGCGGCGGATCAGGAGTGGCCCGAGGAGCAACGGGCAGAGGGGGACTCTGATGGATCTTAAGCACGGGCTTCACATGAAGATGTCGCAGCAGCTCGTGATGACTCCACGGCTGCAGATGGCGCTCAAGATACTCCAGGTATCGACGCTCGAGCTGGAGCAGTTCCTCAAGCAGGAGCTGCTGCAGAATCCGCTGCTCGATCGTCTCGAGGACGAGGAGGCGGAACTCGAGAAGGACGAGTCGGAACAGGAAGGCGCCGAGGAGAAGGAAGGCGCTGAGGAGAAGGAGGGGGCGGCGGACGAGGGGCAGGGCGATGAAGCGGCGGAACCTGAGGCGGAGAAGGCCGAGAGCTCCGAGGAAAAGGATGAGTCCAGCGAGGAACTCGACTGGGACGACTACCTTGACGACGTCTACTCCCACGCGTACGGCCAGAACTTCGCGAGAGATGACGATGACGACCGGTTTGAGCGCGTTCCGATGGCCGTGGCGACGTTTGAGGACGAGCTGAAACACCAGCTTCACATGGAGTGTGAGGACGACGCGCTCATCGGTGTTGCCGAGTACATCATCGACGAACTGGACTCGGACGGCTACGTCACGGACACGCTCGAGGAGATCGCGGCCGCGCTCAAAGTCGACGTGGTGAGAGTGGAAAAGGCGCTGGCGTTCGTGCAGGCGCTCGACCCGGCGGGGATAGCGGCACGCACGATCGAAGAATGCCTCTTGCTTCAGCTGCAGCGCAAGGGGCTCGGAGATACGCTGGCGGCCCGCGTGGTCTCGACCTCCTTCGAGGAGCTGAAGTCGTGCAGGTACGACGCGATTCGCCGGAAGCTGTCCGTCTCGACGGACGAACTCCGCGATGCGATCGGTGAGGTGGCGAAACTCGACCCCAGACCTCGCATTGACCCCGTGGTCAGCGATCCCGGCTACATTACGCCGGACCTCGTGATCGATGAGGTCGACGGTGATTTCGTCGTCTACCTCAACGACCAGGACGTCCCGCGAGTGCGGATCAACCCGACCTACCGCAGGATACTCTCGTCCGGCGCCGCTTCAGAGGAGAGGGAGTTCATCTCCAAGAAACTCAAGGCCGCGCGGTGGATCGTGCAGAGTATCGAGAACCGCCGCCGCACGATGGTCCGGGTGACGGAGAGCATTCTCCGGGCGCAGCGGGGTTTCTTCGACAAGGGTGTCTCTGCGCTCAAACCTCTCACGCTGCAGCAGATCGCCGATGACGTCAGTATGCACGAGTCGACGGTCAGCCGCGTGACGCGCGGGAAGTACGTGCAGACGCCCCGCGGGACCTTCGAGCTGAAGTACTTCTTCTCGAGTGGCATACGGACGAAGGACGGCGGTGCGGTTGCCTCCAAGGCGGTCCGCGACGCCATGCAGGACATAATCAGCAAGGAGGACAAGAAGAAGCCGCTCTCGGACCAGAAAGTCGCGGAGGAGCTCAGGAAGATGAGCTTCACGATCTCCCGGCGTGCCGTGGCGAAGTACCGCGACCAGATGAAGATCCTGAGGGCTGGTCTCCGCAAGGAGATCTGACAGGCCCGGGGGCTGACGGACGTGCTCAAAGATATCGTTCTGGAGACGACCGAGACGGACGCGAGTGAGTTCACCATCTCGTACTGGAAGGTGGACGCGGGTGTTGCTGTGCGAGAGGGCGACGAACTACTCGTGGTGGAGTCGGTCGAGGACAAAACCGCGCTGGCGGTGATATCCCGTCACACGGGAACTCTGGCCGAGATACTGGCGCAGGAAGATGCTACCGTGGCGCCAGGGGACAGGCTGGGGAGGATAGACGTCGAGTGAAGACCGGGGCGCGCCTTCCGGCCTGGCTGACCAAGCCCATGGCCGATCCTGCGGAAA
>JALGZG010000147.1 GCA_025782345.1 bacterium
GAGCTCGGAGCGGAGTACGTCGTTGCCGTTCGCGGCGAGGTGTCCGCACGTCCTGAGGGCATGCTCAATCCGGACCTGCCCACCGGCGATGTCGAGCTCATCGCCCGCGAACTCATCGTTCTGAACGCGTCTCTGACACCACCCTTCGTCCTCGAGGAACCGGTGAAGGCGAGCGACGAGCTGCGCCTGGAGTACCGCTATCTGGATCTTCGCCGTCCCCACATGCAGCGGTTGATCGAGGCGCGCCACGTGGCGGCTCAGACGACGCGCGCCTACCTGACGGAGCAGGGCTTCACCGAGATAGAGACGCCTCTTCTCGCCAAGAAGACACCGGAGGGCGCCCGCGACTTCGTCGTACCGTCGCGCCTCCATCCAGGCAAGGTCTACGCGCTGCCGCAGTCGCCACAGCTCTACAAACAGATACTGATGGTGGGCGGATGCGACGGGCGGATGCGACCGCTACTTCCAGATAGCGCGGTGCCTCCGGGACGAGGACCTCCGCTCCGACCGTCAGCCCGAGCACACGCAGATCGATTTCGAGATGAGCTTCGTGACCGAGGACGACGTCTTCGGTGTCGCGGAAGGGCTGATGCAGTCGATATGGCGCGCCGTGCGCGGTGACGAGCTGACCGTTCCCTTCCCGAGGCTCCCGTACCGGGACGCGATGCTCCGCTACGGAAGCGACAAGCCGGACGTCCGGTTCGGGATGGAGATAGTCGACCTCACCGACGCGGTTCGTGAGTCCGAGTTCAGAGTCTTTCGGGCGACGATCGAGGGCGGCGGCGTGGTCCGCTGTCTGAACGCGTCGGGCTGTGCCGTGTGGTCACGCAAGGACATCGATACGAAGGAGGCGCTGGCGAAGAAGTGGGGTGCGAAGGGACTGGCCTGGGCGAAGGTCGGGACCGCGGGCGTCACCGGAGGGATCAGCAAGTTCCTGTCTGAGGGCGAGGTCGCGACGATCGTCGAGAGGGCCTCCGCCACCGACGGCGACATCATCCTCTTCGTTGCGGACAGGGAGGCCACGGTCGCCCGCGTCCTCGGGAACCTCAGGGTGGTCCTTAGGGATGAGCTCTCGCTCGTGTCCCCGGACGACTTCGCGTTCACGTGGGTCACGGAGTTCCCGCTCTTTGCAAGGAACGAGGAGACCGGCGCCTGGGAGGCGGAGCACCACATGTTCTCGATGCCCAGGGAGCAGGACCTCGAGTTCCTCGAGACGGACCCGGGCAGAGTGCTCGGGCGGCTGTACGATCTTGTATGCAACGGTTTCGAGCTGGCGTCGGGCTCCATCCGAATCCACAGGCGCGACATCCAGGAGCGGGTGATGAAGGTGGTCGGGATTACGGCTGCGGACGCCGACAGGCGTTTCGGCTTCCTTCTGAAGGCGTTCGAGTACGGAGCGCCGCCGCACGGGGGACTCGCCCCGGGCCTGGACAGGATCATCATGCTCCTGACCGGCGAGGACGGCATCCGCGACACCATCGCCTTCCCCAAGACGTACCGCGGACTGTCACTGATGGACGGTTCGCCGTCGGACGTAGAGCAGGAAGTGCTCGACGAACTCGGGATTCGCCTGGCGGAGAAGCGCGAGCCCGCCGCTGGGGAGAACGATGACTAGTCGGGACGACCGGGCACGGGGACCATCCAGGGTTGGTGAGGTCCTGTTTGTTGCGGCCGTCTCAGGGGCGGAGCTGTACGATCTGGAGAACGACCCTGACGAATTGTTGAATTTGGTTCACGCCGATAGCTCCATGCCTACCGCAATGTCGGGCGAGCTGGCCCGGATTGTGCACGGTTGAAGCGGCGAGGAACCCTCTGAGCCGGACGAGGAGACGCGCGAGAAGCTCCGGGCGGTGGGGTACGTTCACCAGGCGAGGATCGGACGTAGAGTTCGTTCCGGTCCCTCCCGAGGAGCCCTAAACGCCCACCAGTCCAGCAAATGGGGCTTGACAGCGCCGAGCAGCCTCTGATAGCATCGAGGAAGAAGTAAGGGGTCTAACTGGGTTTCGCCCCCGCAGAGGGGCGACGCTAATATTGGTAGGCTGGAAGGAGGTGCCAACTGATGGCACGCACGACCATGAGGTACATCGCTCTCGCAGCGTTACTCCTCGTCCTGGGCGCCGCCCTGACAGGGTGCGGTCCCAAACCTTCGTGCGAGGGGACCGACGTGACGGCGGTCCAGTCGGCGCAGGATGAGTGCGCCGCCGCCAACGACGAGCTGGACGAGGCGCGTGACACGAGAGCCGCTCTTGAGGCCGACGTTACCTCCACAAGAGCGGAGATCGCTGCGCTCGAGGGTCAGCCGAACGACCTTGCTGCGCGTCTTCATGAACTCAAGAAGGGCAGCGGACGCTAGTCGCCCGCGCTACGACGAAGAAAGGAGAGAGACCAAGCATGCTGCACAAACTGGTTGTCACACTGGTCCTCCTCGTCGCCGTCGCGCTCGTGACTGGCTGCGCGCCGCAGATCACGAGGACGGCCGATTCGAGCGGGGGGGATTTCTACACCGACGAGGAGTACGAGAAGCTTACCACGAGCCAGCGTGAGACGTACTGCACAGACCTGCTCGCTGCATACGGTGATGCAGAGGACTGTGTCAACACCGCGCAGGCCGGTCTGACGAGAGAATCAGACGCCGTCGGCGACCTCGAAGGAGTGCTCGCCGGTCTCACGCCGCGGCTGATGAGTCTACGGGGCGAGGTCGAGGGTCTCCAGGGGCAGATAGCCTACTTTGAGGGGCTTCCGCGGATGTACATGGTCGAGAAGGGCGATTTCCTCTACAAGATAGCAGGCATGGAGGAGGTCTACGCGGACCCGCTCAAGTGGAAGAGGATCTGGCGCGCGAACAAGGGCGTCCTGGAAGGGTTCTACGACCCGAACCTGATCTACCCGGACTGGGAGCTGACGATTCCGCGTGATTGGCCCCACAGCTACACGGTTAAGGAGGGCGAGAGCCTCTGGATGATCGCGAGGCGCTGGGAGATCTACGGGGAGGGGCGGCTGTGGACGCAGATATTCGACGCCAACGGCGACGTCCTCAGTGACCCTGACATGGTCAGGCCTGGCCAGACCCTGACTATTCCGCGCTAGCGAGCGTGGTGATGCTGATTGGCTCGAGTTCGTTCAGGTGGTAGATGCAGGGGGGTGTGGAGAACCGACCGGGAGAGTCTCTCAGCGATTAGATGCTTGCATAAGACATCGGGCTCTTGGTTCCTGGGTTCCCAGACGAACCAGGAGCCCGTTTTTTGGGCGCGGGGCCGCGCTTGAGTAGTGACGCCCGCTGCCTTAGGGAGTGATACCACTTGAAGCACAAGGTCTCCGTCGAGGACATAGACTCAGTCCACCTGTATGGACGGAAGGACGTCAATCTCCGCCTGATACACGACTCGTTCGACGTGAAGGTGACTGCGCGCGATGGGGAGATAAGCATCGTCGGTGACGACGATGAGGTTGAGAAGGTCGAGAAAGTCCTGACCGAGATGGCGAACCTCGTGCGCCGGGGGCGCACCGTGAGGCGCGAGGACGTGTCGTACGCGATTCGCATGGTCAAGTCGGACCACGCGGAGGAACTGGCGCAGTTCTACGCCGACGGGGCTCGACTGAAGGGACTGAAGAAGCTCGTCGAGCCGAAGACGGTCGGCCAGAAGAAGTACGTCGACACGATGCTGAAGCACGACATAGTCGTCGCCATCGGCCCGGCCGGGACCGGTAAGACGTACCTCGCCGTTGCGATGGCAGTGGCGGCTCTCAGGCAGAAGGACGTCGAGCGGATCGTGCTGGTGCGTCCGGCGGTCGAGGCCGGGGAGAGCCTCGGGTATCTTCCGGGCGACTACCAGGAGAAGATCGCGCCATATCTCCGACCGCTCTACGATGCTCTCCGGGACATGATGGACCCGGAGCGTGTTAAGAAGCTGACTGAGATCGGCACGATCGAGGTCATCCCGCTGGCGTATATGAGGGGGCGCACCCTGAACGACGCGTTCGTCATCCTCGACGAGGCGCAGAACAGCACGTTGCCTCAGATGAAAATGTTCCTGACGAGACTCGGGTTCAACTCCCGTGCCGTCGTTACTGGAGACATCACGCAGATTGACCTGACCAGCAAGAAGATGTCAGGCCTGGTCAGGATCCAGGAGATACTGACAGACATCAAGGGGATCGAGTTCGTCTACCTGAACGAGAGCGACGTCGTGAGGCACAGACTCGTGCGAGAAGTCATCAAAGCGTTCGAGCGCTACGCCAGGACCAGAGAAGAGCAGGCGCAGGAGGACGACTGATGGCAGCGTTCCTTCGCCGGAAGAAGGATGCCGGGGTCAGAGCGGACCGCGTGTCTCTCGCGGGCGAGGGGCAGGAGGAGCGCGCCGTGGACGCGGCGCTCCGGTCGAAGATCCTCCTCTGGTTGGCCGTGGTCGCCCTGTTCCTCGTGCTGCTTGAAGTCATGTTCCCCGCGGCCGTTCCTGGCAGCGGAGTCGAGCTGTCTGCCGGGCAGATCGCGCGAGGGGAGATCACAGCACCCTTTGATTTCGACGTGCTGCGACCAGCCGACGAGCTTGAACAGGAGCGAACGGTCGCCGCGAGCGCCGTCGTCCCGGTGTACGAGCTCGACGAGAGCGTCCAGGCCGAGCAGCGCCGGCGGCTCGGGGAGTTTCTGTCTCGAGCCTACGGCATTCGCGGCGGTCCGGAATCGACGAGCCAGAAACAGGACATGCTGGGACAGCTTGGCGTGGCTTTGTCTGAGACGACGCGACAGATACTCGCTGAGCCCGCACGGGCCGTCAGAGTGGAAGACAGCGCGCGCGAGGTTCTGAACGCCTTCTATGAGAGAGGAATTCTCAGACGCAGGGGCGCCCCCCGGTCTCCCGGGCAGACCGTAATGCTGGTGAAGGGCGACGACGAGAGCATGGTGCGCGTGCGCGACTTCCTCCCGCGGGATGGCATCGAGGAAGTCGTGCGACGGGAAGCCATTCGCGCGCTCGAGGACCGCCTGATGGCAGAAGCCGTGCGGGAGATTGTCTCGCCATTCCTCCGGGGCAACATCATCTTCGACTCGGGGGAAACGGAGCAGAGAAGACAGGAGGCCAGGGAGGCCGTAAGCGAGGACACCGAACGCGACTTCAAGAAGAACGAGATCATCCTCCAGCGCGGCGAGAGAATCACGCACGATCACGTGAACATCATCAGATCGATGGGTATCAAGCGCAACGAGCTTCTCCAGTTGGAGGCCGGTCCGACGCGCTTTTTCCCGTCTCTCGGCAGGATCCTGGAGGCGCTCCTTCTGATCGGCGTGCTGGCCATCTACCTGAGCGTCAGGCGCCCCGGGGTGTTGCTCGGTAACCGCTTCCGGCTGTTCTTCACGGTGCTGGTCGTGCTCGTGATGGCGGGGGCCGCCGCCGTGCGCGGCGTGACCGACGTGTCGGAGTACCTGGTTCCTATCGCCGTCCTTGCGATGCTGGCGTCGATGCTGTTCGGCTTCGAAGTGGCGGTGATCTCCACCATCGTCGTCGTGCTCCTGACGGGCGTATACACGGGGTTTGGGTTCTCGTTCGTGCTCGTCTCGCTCGTCGCCGGTGTAGTCGCGGCGCACTCGGTCAGGCGCGTGAGACACCGCGAGGACTTCTATCTTTCCGGGATCAGGGTCGTCGTCGCCTACGCCGTGGCGATCTTCGTCGCCGACGTTTGGAACGCCGACGTCGGCATGGCGACGCTGACGCGCTGCGGTTGGGGCGGGCTCAACGCGATCGTCAGTATGGGCATTGTCATAGTGGTCCTGCCTCTCTTCGAGCGCGGGTTCAAGGTTACCACGGACATAACGCTGCTCGAGCTTGCCGACATGAACAAGCCGCTTCTACGGAAGATGGCCATGTCGTCTCCAGGCACTTACCATCACAGCATCGTGGTCGGGAATCTGTCGGAGGCGGCGGCGAAGGCCATCGGCGCCAACGGGCTCCTGGCCCGCGTCGCGTCCTACTACCACGATATCGGCAAGCTGGTCGCCCCCGGTTACTTCATCGAGAATCAGCAGGGCCTCGAGCCGGACGACAGCAAGCACACCGGTCTCAAGCCCAAGGTTTCGAGTCTGGTCATCCGCGCACACGTCAAGGACGGCGTGGAGCTCGCGGTGAAGGAAAGACTGCCGAAGCCGCTGGTCGACGTCATCCGTGAGCATCACGGGACCAGCGCGATGGAGTACTTCTACAACAGGGCGGTCGAAGACGCGGAGAATCCGGACGAGATAAACAGGGCTGACTACAGCTACCCCGGACCCAGACCGCGCAGCAAGGAGTCGGCCATCATCGCGCTGGCCGATACGATCGAGGCGCGCATACGGTCGATCGGTGACTCGGTCACCCCCAAGCGGATAGAGGCGGAGATCGAAGAGGTCATCGAGAAGCGGTGGCACGATCATCAGCTGGACGACGCCGAGCTGACGCTCTCCGACCTGCGCAAGATACGGGAGGCCTTCTTCCGTGTGCTCGCGGGGATGTACCATCAGCGCATTCGCTACCCCGATCAGGACAACGGTGGATCTCCAGAGAGCGGCTCGAG
>JALGZG010000357.1 GCA_025782345.1 bacterium
CGATCCCCTCCTTCATTACCGCCGACCCGGCGTAGACGCCGAGATCGTCGAAACGATAGGTGAGGATCCGGGGCGAGCGTAGCTCGACCACGTCCTCCCAGTCGAGCTTCAGCAGATCCAACTTGTCGCTGTCGAACTCGAAGTCCGTGTCCCGCAGGGTCTGGATCTCACCCATCAGCCACTCTCCGGACTCGAGCCTGACCCAGTCCTTATCGTCCGGGGAAGGCTCGGGCGGCGACCAGGTCTGGGACCCGGCTGATGCGTCGCCGGGGAGTCCGAGCAGCACTGCCCCGAGAGATATGAGAAGCCAGGCGCCGATTTGAGTTGGACGACCCACTTTGATACCTCCTCTGCCGGCAGCGGGGAACACCGGGGACGACATATCCACCGTGCCTCCGGTTCTGCGCTCCGCTACGTTCAGGCGCCCTGTTCCTTCAACTGCTGTTCTTCGTAGATGTGAACGTCCTGCTGTGGAAACGGAATGGAGATCCCTTCCTACACGTCCCAGTAGTCCTCCGTCTTCACCCACGGTCGGACCACGAAATCAACCGAGGAATCTCCCAGAGCGTGCAGGCGCACGATGGACTCGGGCTCATCGAGGATCTTGTCATGCCCTTGCAGAATCTCGCTGAGGACAGCCTCGGCTCTGGAGATGTCATCGCTGTAGGAGATTCCGAAGCGCAGATCGACGCGGCGGACTTCCTGGGCCGTCACGTTCTTGATGACGTCCCCCCAGATCTTCTTGTTGGGCACGACCATTCGCTCATTGTCGAACGTCAGGATGGTGGTGGAAACCAGGCTCATCCGATCGACCTTGCCGGTCACGCCTCCGATGTCCACCACGTCTCCCACGTCGTAGGGACGGTAGATCAGGATCATCAGACCGGAGGCGAAGTTGGACAGGCTGTCCTGCAGCGCGAATCCGACGATGAAGCCCGCGACCCCGAGGCCTCCGAGCAGTGGTCCCACGCTGATCCCCAGCTGAGACAACACCACGAGCAACCCGAGCAGCATCACCAGGTTGGAGGCCGTGAAGACGATCATACGGTGCAGCAGGCGTGAAATATCCAGCTTGGAGGCATCGAGGCTCCTGCCGACAGCTTTGCCCACCAACCTCGCTGCGAAGCGGAAGACGAGCAGAAGGACCGCAATCAGCAGCAACTTGGCGACCAGCCCCAGGCCGTTCTCTGCAATCCAGTCCGTGACGCGCGAGGTCGCCTGGCCGATCAGGCTCGCCGCAACACTGACATCCAGCAGCCCCGAGCTGATATCACTTGTGACGCTCACAAGCTGCGCACGGTACGTGGCGCTGGGGAGTTCCAGTGTTTGCATCAGGCCAAGTACGACGCCCATGCTCCCGACGTTGCTCTCGAGGTCCTTCTGTGCTGCCACGAGAAGAACAGGGACATTGGCGTCGTCGGGAGTCTCCTTGTACCGTGCCTTCAGGTCCTTGATGCGTTCCTGCGCCAGTTCCATACGGCCGGAGAGTTCTTCGGCCCGGTCCATCAGTGATTCGGAGATCGTTGCCTTCTCCTGCGAGGTATCCAGTCCGAGCTCATCCATCTTCTCCACGTGACTCATGCTGATCGTGTAGAGGTCGTCCAGGCGCCGTGTGGGTTTCCTCACACGGTCCTCGAGGGCGGTACGTTCCTCCACCGGCGTGGAGGACCGGAGAGCCCTGGTCTCATCGATCTCGCAGCGAAGATGTGCGATCTGCTGCCACAGAAGAGGTGTGGTCCGTCTGAACGCACCTTCCACCCGGTCCCTGAGTTCCCGCTGTGGACCCTCTTGCTCCCGCTCGTGGAGAACGTCCGCCAGCTCGTGCAAATCCCCCAACGCCGCGGTTTGAAGCGAGGAGATGCGGATCTGCAGAACGAGGCGGTCTTCGCTGCTGGCCGTCGCCAGCTTGTCACGATGCCGCATGATGGCGTCGATGGAGCTGTTCATTCGTGCCAGAAGATCCGAGGCACGCTCACCCACCTCTTCGGCCGGAAGCTCGCTGAAGAGTCTCTCTTGATCGACGGTACCAAGTGCATCCTGCGCGGCCGCGTGTCCGGGAGTCTGGGACAACAGCAGTGGCACAAGCAGAACAACGAGCACCGCGAAAGGCACGGATTTCACCGAGAACACCTCCTGTGTGATTCCAGTGAGATGAGGCTCCCACGTCAGCATCTACTGTCTCGTTCCTGACGTAGTAGCATGGTCCGTCGTCTTGTTCCAG
>JALGZG010000238.1 GCA_025782345.1 bacterium
GATCATCTGAAACTCGGCGATGGGCTTCCCGAACTGGACGCGCTCCTTGGCGTACTTGATGGAGGCGTCGAGGGCGCCCTGCGATATGCCGACGCCCTGGGCGCCGATGTCGATGCGGGAGACGTCGAGCGTATGCATCACGATCTTGAAGCCACCGCCCTCCTCTCCGAGGAGGTTCTCCTTCGGGACAATGCACTCGTCCATGATGAGTTCACAGTTGCCGGTCGCGCGTATGCCCATGAGGTTCTCGTGTTTGCCAACGCTGAAGCCCTCGAAGTCCTTCTCGACGACGAACGCGCTCATGCCCTTGTGGCGCTTCTCGGCGTCGGTGTACGCGAAGATGACGAACGTCCCGGCATCGGTCCCGTTCGTGATCCAGGCCTTGGTTCCGTTCAGCACGTAGTGGTCGCCCTTGTCGACGGCCGTCGTCTCCATCGCCGCGGGGTCGGAACCCGCGTTCGCCTCCGTGATGCCGATGGCGCCGAACGTCTTGCCGGAACAGAGGTCGGGCAGGTACTGCTTGCGCTGCTCCTCGGTGCCGAAATGGTAGATGGGATAGGCACACAGTGAGTTGTTGACCGCGGTGATGACGCCGTGCGAGGCGCACACGCGGGAGATCTCCTCGCAGATGATGGCGAGGGTCGTGAAGTCCAACCCCGCCCCGCCGTACTCTTCCGGAATGACGACGCCCATGAGTCCAAGCCCGGCCATCTTCTTCAGCGAGGCCGTCGGGAACTCGCGGCTTTCGTCGATCTCGGCCGCGATGGGCTCGAGTTCCTTCTCGGCGAATTCCCGCACCATGTCGCGGACCATCTTCTGGTCCTGGGTGAGTGCGAAGTCCATGCAGTCTGCTCCCTTCCGAAACGTGTGGTTTGTCAGTTCTCCCGTAGCGCTCTTCCGTCCATACGGTCTATCACTTCCTTGGCAACCTGATAGGGGGACCTGTGTCCCCTGGTTGCGTCTCCGATCATCGAATCGAGCCCGGGTTCGCCACCGAGTCGCTCGTAGAGCTCCTGCTCGAGCGAGGCGACTACGATGCTACGAACCTGGGACTTGAAGTGGTCACGCCTGCGCTCCTGAAGGAGCTTGTGTTCGGTCAAGAACGCCCTGTGCTCGTCGATCGTCTCAGCGATCAGGGGTAGCCCCTCGCCGGTCGTTGCGATGGACCTGAGCACCGGCGGCATCCACCCCAGCGACGAATCCTTGAGCACGAGCATCGATCCGATCTCCGCCACCGTCATGTCAGCGCCGTCCCTGTCCGCCTTGTTGACGACGAAGATCTCGCCGATCTCCATGAGCCCCGCCTTCATCGCCTGGATGCTGTCGCCGGACTCGGGCACGAGCACTATCACCGTCGTGTCAGCGGCTTCAGCTATGTCCAGTTCCGACTGCCCGACACCGACGGTCTCGAAGATGACGTAATCGAATCCCGCCGCGTCCATCGTGGCCGCGACGCTCGGCGCCGAGCGGGACAACCCGCCCAGTCCGCCGCGGGTCGCCATGCTGCGAATGAAGACACCTTCCCGAGTGCCCAGCCGCTGCATCCGAATGCGGTCGCCCAGAAGGGCGCCGCCAGTAAAGGGGCTGGTCGGGTCGACCGCGATGATCCCGACGGTACTCCCTTTGTCCAGCAGATGCTCGGTCAGGCCGTCGACGAGCGTGCTCTTCCCCGCACCAGGCGGCCCCGAGATCCCTATCCTGTAGGATCTGCCGATGTCCCGATAGACGGCATCGAGGAGCTCCAGACCGCGCGCGTCCTCGTTCTCTATCCAGGAGATGGCCCGCGCCAGCGCGAGCGCGTCGCCCTTCTTCAGTCTCTCGACCAGCTCTGGGACGCTTGCGCTCCTCAATGGCCCTCCATGTGCCTGATGCCGGGCGCCCTCTAGAACTCTATGCCCTCTCGCGCCTCGACCCCGGCGTCGTAATGATGCTTGATGTTCAGCACCTCGCTGACGAGGTCCGCTGCCCTTACGACATTCGGGTGGGCGGAGCGGCCTGTCAGAACAAGCTCTACGTGCTGGGGTCTCGTCTCGATAAGAGAGAGGACGTCCTCGATACTTATCAGCCCGAAGTCGAGCGCGACGTTGACTTCATCGAGGATGACCAGGTCGTAGTCGCCGCTTGCGACGGCCACGCGGGCCTTCTCGAGGCCCTGAGCGGCGAGATCAATATCGACCTGCGCCGGGTTCCTCTTATCGACGAACTCGTCGCGACCGGACTGCTCGATGATGAAGCCCTGGAGCTTCGCGGCGGACGTCAGCTCGCCGTAGTTCGAGCTGCCCTTCATGAACTGCAGCATATAGACGGAGAGACCGTGTCCGACAGCGCGGAGGGCCAGTCCGAGCGCGGCGGTCGTCTTGCCCTTCCCGTCTCCGGTGTAGACCTGCACGGTACCATGCCTCTCGGGCACTGGCGCCTCCGGGGATTCACGAACGTCGACTGTACGTAGCCCGACGATTCGACGCTTGAGCCTCGAATCTCGAATTGCGCGGGCGTCGGCGGGCGCCCGCGCAGGCTGGAACTGCCAAATCCGGCAAATGTTCCGAAATCGTTCCCCGGGCACCCCCGACGACTGGTGCGGAGGCGCCGCCGGATCCCCCGGGCCAGAGGCGCCACCGGATACCCCGGGCAGGAGTGACCCTGCGTTCAGCGACTCGAGCTGCGCCGATTCAGAGCAAGCCGACTCCCCCTCAGATTGTCCTTGACGACCTGTCCCACATTTGGTAGACTTTCCTTGTTCCCGACATTCACTTGGTCTGCCGTGAGTTTTGGTGGGCCGTCACTACCATAGGAGGTGGAAGGATGAGGAACCTGCTAATTGTTGTGCTGGTTCTGGCTGTCGCCGTCTCTGCTGGCGCGCGGAGCATTGCGGACTCGTACGTTGAGCTCCTCGAGCCTCTGACCGTCACGCCTGGCGAGACGCACTCGTTCACGTTCGGTGCATCACTGTCCCCGACGGCTGGGTCATTGATGAGGCTTCGATGTCGTACGTGCCGATTGTCGAGGATCCCATCCGTCCGAGCTGGGACATGCTGGTCCCGGACGGCCCGACGGCCATGTGGCTCGACAACGACGGTGGCTACGGCGAACTCTACGGCGACGAGTACACGACGGTCTCGGTCGACATTGCGGTCGCCACACAGCTGTACGGCATCCCGATCTACTGGTGCCTGAAGGGTGACATCTGGGGCGACCCACCGCACGAGGTCTGCGACTGCATCTACTTCCAGGTGACGCCGGTCGAGGAGTCTTCCTGGGCCAGCATCAAGGCGCTTTACAGGTAGCTCGGAGCACGAAGAGTTTTCTGAAAGGGCGGTGACGCAAGTCACCGCCCTTCTCTTTGTCGGCCCGGCACCCGGGTCCGGGGACATGCGCGGCCTTTCCGTCAGGCACGCGGCCCGGCACCCGGGTCCGTAGCCGCGCGCGGCGCGCCATACATCCTTGACGTACTGTGCCGTTTCGTATCCGTCCTGGTCGTGGTATAATGGGTGGTGGAGGTCGGAAATGAGAAACGTGACCGTAATGCTGTGTGGGATGCTCCTCGCGAGCGTCGCCGCCGCGGAGACCCCACCAGACACACTGTGGGCGAGGGAGTTTGGGGGCGGCCAGTTCGAATGGGGCAGATCGGTCCAGGAGACTCAGGACGGGGGATTCATCACTGTCGGTGACACCTACTCTTACGGCACGGGCGGCTTCGACGTGTGGCTCATCAAGACCGACGGAGGCGGTGGCGAGACCTGGGCGAAGACGTACGGCGGCATCTATGAGGACCGCGGCTACTCTGTCCGCCAGACCTCCGACGGCGGCTATGTCATCGCAGGTGTGACGGGTTCCTACGGCGCCGGCGCCTACGACGTCTGGCTGATCAAGACCGACGGTGGCGGCCACGTCTCGTGGAGCAAGACCTTCGGCGGAAGCGCCTGGGACTGGGGCTACTCCGTTGAGCAGACCGCGGACGGGGGCTACGTACTCGCAGGCTACACGGAGTCCTTCGGGCCGGGGGACAGCGCTCTCTGGCTCATGAGCTCCGACTGGGGCGAGTGTGTCCGGGTGTGCTCGGACGAGGGGTACCTCGTCGCGGGTAGCACATACTCCTTCGGCGCGGGAAGCCGCGATGTGTGGCTCGTCAGAACAGACAGTGCCGGCGATACCCTGTGGACGAGGGCCTTCGGCGGAGGCGATTCCGACGGCGGCCGCGCGGTCACGCAAACAGCGGACGGAGGATGCCTCCTCACCGGGTACACGAAGTCCTTCGGGGCGGGGCAAGACGATGTCTGGCTCATCCGCGCCGACAGCAGCGGCGACACGCTGTGGACGAGGACCTTCGGAGGGGCGCAATCTGACGGAGGTGAGTCCGTCGAGCTGTGTGACGAGGGCGGCTGCGTAGTTGCCGGTCACACGAGGTCGTTCGGCGCCGGCAGTGACGACTTCTGGATTATCAGGGCGGCCGACAACGGCGACACCCTCTGGACGAAGACACTCGGCGGAAGCGACCACGACTGGGCAAGATCGGTGCAGCAGTGCTCGGACGGTGGGTACATCGTCGCCGGCGACACATACTCGTTCACCGAAGGCGAATACGACATCTGGCTGGTCCGGCTTGCCACCGGGACGGGCGTGCAAGCGACGACCGAACTCGGGTCCGCTCTGCGCGGTCTGCGCAGCTATCCCAACCCGTTCGGTCCCTCTGCCACGACTGCCACGATCGAGTTTGAGACGGTCACGCCGGGTATCGTCTCGGTGGACGTGTATGACGTCTGCGGGCGGATGGTCAGAAGCGTCGTCCGCTCGGAGCTGCCAGCCCGGCAGTACCGCCTCTCCTGGGACGGCACCGATGACGCGGGCAGAAGGATGCCCTCCGGGACGTACTTCTGCAGAGTCGAGCTTGCCGGCGACACCGTTGCAGAGAAGATGACCTTCCTGAGATAGCCCGCGAACGGGCCGTGGAGATCCACGGCGCCCCGTCCGCACCGTGTCCCTTTCGCGGCGATGCTCCCATCCAGCAAACGCAGAGGCTCCCGTGACATTAGCCACGGGAGCCTCGCGTCGCACTTCTCGATCGTGATGCCGCTACTTCAGCAGGATCATCTTCCTGCTGGAACTGAACTGCCCGACCGTGATGCGGTAGAAGTATATGCCGCTTCCGACGGACTCTCCGTCGTCGTTCCTCCCCCGCCACAGCACCTCGTGAGTTCCGGCGTCCATGTCTTCATCGACCAGCGTGGCGGTTCTCTGACCGCTGACGTTGTAGACCTCGACGGTCACGTGCGCCGGCGCAGGAATACTGTACGCGATCGTCGTCACGGGGTTGAAGGGGTTCGGACAATTCTGCGCCAGCGTGAAGGCGCCGGCAACTACGTCATCGCCGGGGTCCTCGACGCCGGTCGGGACACCGAACCAGTCCACCGCGTCCTGGATGAGCATCTTCCTGTCGGCCTCGCTCGTGAACTGCGACAAATCGAACGTCAGGAAGAACGACTTGTAGATGAGGTTGTCGAGCCAGATACCGGCGCCCAGCTCATACGCGTATGCGTAGCCGCTGTATGGTCCGTCCTGGAACGAGAAGGACGCCCACGACCAGAGCTCGGGGTTCGAAACCTCGTCCCAGTAGGACTCCGGGCAGGAATCATTGACGATGACGTCAGGGCTGTTGGAGTAGACCGGGAGTTCAACGCCCTCATCGCCGATGGGAGAACCGGCCCATCCGATGATGCTACCGTAGGAGTAGTCGTAGGTGTAGGGACCGCCGATCCCGTCCGTACCGGCGTGCGGCGGGACGCCCACCGTCCCGTCCGGAACATACAGACCCCTCAGGTATCCCCTGAAGAACTTCTTCATCGGCCTCAGGTACGAGATGGCATGCTGGGCGTTCGCGAACTCGTCCGACGCGAGGAACAGGTTCGTGGGGCTCTCTGTTGTGCCGCTGTTGAGGAAGTCGATGAGAGCGGCCGAGAGCGTGTCTGTCTCGGCGCCCGAGCCGGTAGTGTTGGAGTAGACGAAGATCGTGCTGTAATTCTCCGTGAAGCGGTATGTCTCGTACTCAGCCCAGTTGTAGATATCGTAGACCACATCAGCGGCGTCCAGCGCCATGACGAACTCCGGGAACTCGATGTTCTGCCAGTCCTCATAGCCGGGAACCGTGCCCGGATGGGCCAACAGCACTTCGACGCCGTCTGTGGGGAGCATCCGGATGGAGTAGTGCTCGGCCGGAGCACCCGCCGGCAGCGTCGCCCTGTTGCCCGCCGGCGCGCTGTCGGTCGCGGCGAAGTAGTACCGGAGCTCCGTGCTGACGGGAACCTCGGGAAGCTCGTAGTGATAGGTGTTCGGCGGCTCGAAACCGACGTGAGTCACGGCCGCCCAACCTTCGCCGTAGTTGTAGTAGAGGGAGTCGGTCATGACACCCGACGCGTCGGTGATCGTCAGGGACACGCCAGGCGTCGTGTCGAACGTGTTGCCTATCTCCCTATCGTACACGAAGGCGGGCGCCTGCTCATCGATGTCGATGGAGAAGCGGATCGCGAGCTCGTTCACGAGGAAGTTGCCGGGAGGCTCGATACCCTGATACTGACCGCTCACGACGATCTCCCGCACGTAGCAGAGACCGATGTCGGCCGTGTCGTTCTGAATGCCGACCGTCGCGCTGCGGCCCTCGTCGTGAGGAGCGTTGGTGCCGGTCTGCCCGAGCACCACGTCCTGATACTGGAAGACCATGTCGCCGTTCTCGTGGAAGATGACCTCGAACGTCAGCGTCATCTCCTCGACGGTACCGTGACCGAACGTGAAGTTGTGCCACTCGACGACGCAGTACCGGTTCGGAGCCTCACCGAAGGTCTGGAAGTAGGTGTCGCCCGTTCCCTCGATCGCCTCGAGATCATCCCAGAGAGGGGCAACGAGCGCCGGCATCTGTGTGAAGCCCGGGATCGGATAGACGTAGTTGAAGAAGAAGCCGTCGTTGTCCCAGCCTGAGTTCGGATAGGGCTCGTACCAGCCGTTCTCGGCCAATAAGATTTCGCCGTTGGTGTCGACGTACATGTGCGTGCGGCCTATGCCGTAGAACGGGAACGTGAACCCGAACGGGATCGGCTCCGAGAAGTTCTCGTCGCCCGCGAAGCTCGGGACACCGTACATGATCGTCGAGGCGCCCGTCTCACTGATCTCGATCCAGTTGTACGCGGGGCCGCCGGGCTCGCCGCTGTCTATCCACTCGTACCCCATCGCGTCCGGACCGCCGGTCCCGTAGTGCTCCACGACCTCCGTCTCGACCTCGAGCGAGTCGTTCGTGGGGTTCGCGTCGCCGACAAGAGCAGTGGCCATGGTGACCGTGTAGACACCGAGTTCTGTCGGCAGCCACGTGTCCGTGAAGGTGACTACGTCGGTGGCGCCGGCGGCGATCGAGCCCGAATGAACCACCGTGTCTGAGTAGACGGCAACCATCGACTCATCAACGATCTCGCACGTGACTTCGAAGCTCGCCGTCACCTCGGAACCACTGAAATTCTTCACGATTCCCGACGGCGTGATGGCCCTGTCCACGACCTCGGACATACCGGGCTTGCCGATCGAGAGCACGCCGACGTCGGCCAGGGCCGACACGACCGTGAGAAGCACGACCACCATCGCCACTGCTGCTGCTCTCATCTGTGTTCCTCCTTGGTGTACTACTTCAGCAGGATCATCTTTCTCGCTGACGTGAATCCACCGGAACGAATCCGATAGAAGTAGATTCCGCTTCCCACGGGCTCGCCGTCGTCGCTCTTCCCGCGCCAGACGATCTGATGGGATCCCGCCGACCTGTGCTCGTCGACCAGGGTCGCCGTCCTCTGACCACTGACGTTGTAGACCTCGACGGTCACGTGTCCCGGCTCCGGGATGCTGTACGCGATCGTCGTCGCGGGATTGAACGGGTTCGGGTGGTTCTGCGACAGCGTGACGACGCCCGGAATGACATCCTCGCCGGGGTCATCGACACCGGTCGCGACACCGAACCAGTCAACGGCGTCCTGGATGAGCATCCGCGCGTCCGCGCCGCTCGTGAACTGCGACAGGTCGAAGCTGATGAAGAACGACTTGTAGATGAGGTTGTCGAGCCAGATGGCCGCGCCGTTGCCGCGGGCGTACGCATAGCCGCCGATCGGGCCGTCTTCAAACACGTACGAGCCCCAGGAACTGATCTCCGGGTTAGTCACCTCGTCCCAGTACCACTCCGGACAGGCCCTGTTGTAGATAACGTCCGGGCTGTTCGAGTGAACGGGCAGTTCGACGCCCGCACTACCGATTGGCGAGCCGCCGAGGCCGATGATACTGCCGTCGGAATAGTCCCAGGTGTCCGGCCCACCGATACCGTCGGTCCCTCCGAACGGGGGTTCGGCCGGGTGGCCTATGGGAATGTACCCACCCCTGATGTACGCGCCGTAGAACTTCACCAACGGCTTATCGTTCGGGCTTCCATGCTGCGCGAATGCGAGATCGTCCGAGGCCAGGAAGAGGTTCTTGGGCTCCTCGTTGGCGCCGCCGTCCAGATACTCCATGAGCGCCACAGAGAGCGTGTCGTGCTCGGAACTACCGCTTGTGGACTTCCCGTAGACGAATATCGCGTCGTACTCCTCGGAGAATCGATAGCTCTCGTACTCGAACCAGTCGTAGACGTCGTACACAACGTCTGCCGCATCCAGACCCGCCGTGAACTCCGCGAGTTCGGTACCCGACTGGTCCTGCGCGCCGCCGTAGGCCAGGAGGGTCCTGACGCCGCTCGTCGGCAGGATCCGGAAGGAGAAGACCTCCCCCGGCGCCCCGACCGGCAACGTCCCACTGTTCGCGGCCGCGGAACTGTCAGTCGCTTCGAAGTAGTAGCAGAGTTCCACACCCGCTGGAATATGCGGAAGGACGTAGTGGTAGATGTTCGGCATCTCGAAGCTGCTGTGGCTCACCGCCGCCCAACCGTTCCCGTAGTTGTAGTGAAGCAGGTCGCTCGCCAGGCCCGACGCTTCCCAGATGGTGACGGTGAACTCCGGGGTGGAATCGAACGAGTTGCCCATCTCCTCGTACACGAAGTAGGGAGGCTGATCGTCCTCTCCGAGATAGAAACTGATGGCCAGCTCGTCGTGGAGGAGGTTCCCGGGCGGATCCACACCGATGTAGGTCATGTTCTCGATGATCTCTCTCAGGTAGCAGAGGCCGAGGTCCGCGGTGTCGTTCTGGATGGCGACGGTGGCACTCCTGCCGTCGTCATGCGGACAGACGCTTCCTGTCTGGCCGATGCCGGTGTCCTGGTACTGGAAGACTATCTCGCCGTCCTCGTGGAGTATCATCTCGAAGGTCAGCGTGCTCGTATCCCAAGTGCCGTAGCGGAACCTGAAATCATGCCACTCAATGACGCAGTAGCGATCGGGCTCCGTGCCGAATGTCTGGAAGTAGACATCGCCCACACCTTCATCCGCCATGAGGTCATCCCAGTAGGCGGCGACGAGTGCGGGCATCTCGACGTAGCCGGGGATCGGATACACGTAGTTGAACATGTTCCCGTCGGATCCCCAGCCGATATTCGGATAGTGGTTGAACCAGGTGTTGTCCGTCAGCAGGATTTCGCCGTTAGTGTCAACGTACATCTCGGTGCGGTCGATCCCGTAGAAGGGAAACGAGAACCCGATGGGAAGCGGAGGCGACATGTTGTCGTCTCCGTAGAAGTACGGAGCCTCGTACGTGATGATCGGCGTCCCGGTCTCAGAGATCTCGATCCAGTCGTAGACAGGGCCACCGTCTTCTCCGCTGTCGATCCACCGGTAACTGAACGCGTCGGGGCCGCCGGTCCCGTAATGGAGCACGACCTCGGTCTCGCTCTCCATCGAATCGTTCTCGGGCACCGTGTCGCCTGCGAGGAACGTCGTCATCGTCACCGTGTAGTTCCCTACTGCGGTCGGCGCCCACGCAGCGGTGAAAGCGACGACTTCCGTATCCTCGGGCGCCATGGTCCCGGTGTGCGTCACGGTATCCGAGTAGACGATCGCCCGGGTCTCGTCGGCT
>JALGZG010000050.1 GCA_025782345.1 bacterium
TCTCTGGCGGTGTCGAACTCACCGCGCACGAGACACGCCCCGGGAAGGGCGATGAACGTGTCTCGTCCCCAGTAGTTCGGGAACCAGTGGAGACCGGCGAAGATGCCGCGGCCGAGCTGATTCATGATGAGCGCGTCCACCGACGCCGCGGCCCACTGAAGTGCCAGTCGATAGTCGTTGTCGTGCGCGGCGATGCCGACACGGTCAAGGAGATCGGCCGTCCTCCTCATTTTGTCGTCGTAGAGCGTGAACTCGTCCAGAAGACCTCTGAGCGCCAGCTCCGAGGCCTCGGCGAGAGTGTCCCCGACGGCCGCACAGAAGGTAACGCTCCCCGCGAAGCCCGCGTCGCTCTCGAACGCGAACTCGAGCCTCCCCGGCGAGTAGGGAATCGCGGAAGCCATGGCCCTTCGCGCCGCGTCCTTGGTGTAGGTGGTCTTCCTGTAGGCCTCGCGAGGAACGAACTCCGCCGGGCGATCGCACGCGACGGCGACCCACACGGGGTAGTCACGCTCCTCGGTCCGCTCGGGATGATCAACCCGCCTCAGGGCGAGCACGCGCCGGTTCTCGTCCCAGCGGGTCTCGTACTCGGGCTGGCCCTCCTCCCAGATGCTCCTGATGTCGATCCTGGGCTCAAAGGCCGCCCGGCCGGAGTGGTTGGAGCTGTACGACACCAGAAGGATGTTCTCCCGGTCCGCCAGGAAGACGGTCTCTGTCGTCTGCTCGATGACGTACTCGCGCGTGACGCTCTGGGGCAGAACGCAGGCGCTCTTCAGGCCCCACGAGGAGAGCGGCACGTCGCCCAGCACGAGGTCCCAACCCTCCAGGTACTTGTGAAGCTCGACGATGAGGCCCTCGTAGCTCCTCGTGTTCGTCGTACCCGTCTCACCGGCGAAGTACGCCTTCTCCTTGTTGGTCAGGATGTACTCGCGAGTCTCGCGGGCGCCGACGACTATCTGCAGTCCCCGGCGGCATCCCTTCAGCGGAAGCCTCTCCGAACCTGATGTCTCTTTCGGGTCTCTGATCGCGTCGTCTCCTATGCAACTGCAACTTCCCTGCCATGCCCATCGCGGGCCGTGAAGCGGGCCTTTCGGCCAGGCTACAGCTCCCGGGCGTCAAGCGCGTTGACGATGCTCGCCACGCAACGGGCCACCGGTGCTCCCCCAGATACACCGCTCGCCCGGCCGTGCAGCCACCGGGCGACCGATGAGAAGCCCTGCGAGTCTTCTGTTCGCTCTACTCCAGTGCCAGAGCCGGGAGTATCACCAGCTCACCCGTCTCCAGGCTGCAGTCGCCCAGGATCTCCTCCTGCGGCCTCTGCCCCCCGCCGAAGAAGAAGAGGATCTTCTTCGGTTCGGGCACAATGATGTCGTACACATTCGTATCGATCGACAGGTCGTCACCGCCGCCGCCCCGCCACTCCTCCTCGACCTTCTTGACCTCGCGGAAATCACCTAACCCCCCGGCGCCGTAGTCGTCCTGAAGCCCGACCGCCACCGTGAATCGCCAGTCGGCCGCGGCGCCGTCGAGGGCGTCGATCGGAACACGTATTCTGATGGTACCTTTCTCCATGTTCGTTTCGACACTCGCGCCGATGTCAACACGCTCGGCGTACATGTCTATGACCTCCACGGCCTCTCCGGCCACGAAGATCTGATATTCGGACGGCTCGGCCAGACGCGCGTTCGCGTTGCGCCGAAGCTCTCCGTCGCCGCCCTCTTCCGTATCGATGGCGACCGCCACCATGGTCAGCCGGTTGCCGACGTTCCACGGGTCGACGAGGTTGCGTATCGTGAACTCGAAGATCAGGAAGCCGTTCTCTTTCTCGATCGCGAACGACAGAAGGTCCGCCTGTCCACCCTCTCCAAACGCCTCGTTCAGAGGATACGTGTAGTCCCCGTCACCGGTGTCGTCTCCGACCGGGTCGTCCCATCTCGCCAGTTCCTCGGCCGCCGCCGGAGTCGCGACGGCAAGAAACGCAAGGAGCACAACAGCCGCGCGCAACAGCCTCACGTCTGCCCCCTTTGGATGCGGCAACGCCTGAGCGTTCCCTAGGCTTCGTCTCATCGCTCACAATCTAATCGCTCGCGAGCAGTTTGTCTATCTCTGCGACGGCGGAGTTGAGCGCCGCCTCAACCGACTTCGTACCGTCCAGAGCGGCCTGCATCTCCGGATTCATCAGATTCTCGATCTCGGGGTAGCCCATCACCTGCGGGCGCGGGATCGCTGTCTGCATCTGCGCCACGAAGACGGCGAGGTACGGATGTTCCTCGGACGTGATGGCGTCGCCGGCCTTGACGTTCACCGGGATCTGGCCGAGCCTCGACGCCCACATGCGCTGCGTCTCTTCGCTGGCCACGAACCGCAGAAACTCGGAGGCGAGCTCGGGCCGCTTCGTGCTTCTGAACACGACCAGGTTGTTCCCGCCAACGTTGGTCGCCGTGCCGACCGGTCCCGCGGGAATCAGACCGACCCCGAAATCTATCCCCGTGCGCTTGAGGCTCTCCACCGCCCACGGCCCGTTCAGGATCATCGAGTATCGTCCGTTCTGAAAGCCCAGGTCGTGGAGGATACCGCCCGCGCGCCACGCCCCACCCTCGATGCCGTACTTCTGGTGCAGGTCCACCTTGAGCTGGAACGCGGCGATACCCTCGGGACTGTTCAACACGCAGCGCGTGCCATCCTCGGAGAGAAAATCGGCGCCGTGCGTGTAGAAGAACGGGAGCGTCCACCAGAGCGAGTTGCTGAGGCCGATGCCGAAGACACCCTCGTCCCTGTTCGTCAGTATTTTCCCGTAGGATATCAGCTCGTCCCACGTCGCCGGGGGACGCTCGGGGTCCAGCCCGGCGCTGCGGAAGTGCTCTCTATTATAGAAGAGGCAGAGACCGTTGGTCTGGTCCGGCAGCCCCCACAGCGTGTCGTCGTAGTAGCAGCTCGAGAGTGCCACCGGGAGGATCTCGTCGCGGAACTCAGAAGGGATGTACGGACCGAGGTCGAGAAGCGCGTTCTTGCCCGCGAGCTTCGCCAGAAACGAGACATCCACCCTTGCGATGTCGGGCTCGGTGCGCGTTGTGAGAGCCGTCTGGATCTTGGGCTCGGCGCCGGCGAAGGGGAGCCTGACCACGTCGATCGTAATGTCCGGATGCGCCACTCTGAAGCTCTCGACGATCTCCTTGAAGACCGGATACTCTTCGTCGTTGTAGGTCTGCCAGATCGTAAGTGTCGCGGCGTTGTCCTGCCCTCCTCCGCAGCCGGCCAAGAGCGCGACCGCGCACACTACCAGAAGCGCCCCTCCCATAGACAGTGCTCTTCTCATGCCTGTTCCCTTTCGCATCGAATTCCCGCTCGTCCGGCCGCGCCCCCGTGCCACCCGGCCCGCCAAGCTCCGTCGCCTAGCCCTTGAGCGCCCCCGTCGTCATTCCCTCAATGAAGTACCTCTGAGCAAAGAAGAAGAGCGCGGCGATCGGCAGCACGGAAATGCACGAACCCGCCATCTTCAGTGTGTACAACTCCTCGTGCGCGCTCTTGAACATCGCGAGCCCCACTGGAACGGTGTAGAGGCGCTCGACGTTCGTCACTATGAGCTGCCAGAGGAAGTTGTTCCAGTGGAACTGAAACGTCAGGAGAAAGAGCGTCGCGATGATCGGGATGGACAGCGGCACCATGATGGTCCTGAAGACCTGCCACTCCCCCGCACCGTCGATCTTGGCCGCCTCCAGGAGCTCCGAGGGGATGGTCATCATGTACTGTCTCATCAGGAAGAGCCCAAAGACGTTCGCGAGGTGTGGGATGATCATAGCCTTGTAGCTGTTCATCCACCCGAGCCAGTTGATGATCGCGAACTGCGGCACCACGTACATCATCCCGGGGATCATGAGCGACGCGAGCAGAAACCCGAACACCTTGTCACGCCCGATGAACTCCTTCTTCGCAAACACGTAGCCCGCCATCGTGGCAAAGAACGTCGCGAAGAGCGCCGCCGAGGTCGCCACGATGACGCTGTTCACGAAGTAGCGCGCGAACCCGTAGTCGGTGAGGACGCGCCTGAAGTTCTCGAGCGTGGGGCTTCCGGGGAAGATCTCCTGACTGAAGGCCTGGCCCGGTTCCTTGAACGCCGTCACGACCATCCAGAAGAACGGGAACAGCACTACGACCGCCGCGACCGTCAGGCCGGCGTAGAGAAGCGTCCTTCTGAGAACCGCCGCGTGCGTGCGTGCCACCTCTACACCTCCGACCTGAGGAAGCGCCTGTTGACGAGCGAAATGATGAGCGTGAGCGCCAGAAGCACGTACGACATCGCAGCGGCATATCCAAGCTTGAACTGCGTGTAGAACGTGTCGAAGACGTAGTACCCCGTCACCCACGTCGCCCCGAGCGCGCGGCCGCCGACGTCAACGTTCGGCCCGCCGCCCGTCATTGCGTAGACCTCGGCGAACGCGTTCAGGGCGCCGATGGTCCCTATGATGACCATGAAGAGTGTGATGGGCTTCACCAGCGGGAGCGTTATCGCGGTGAAGCGCTTCCATGGCGTGGCCCCGTCGATCTCGGCGGCCTCGTACAGCGACCGCGGGATGTTCTGGATCGCCGAGAGGTACAGGATCATCCCGAACCCCGCACCCTTAAGCACGTTCGCGAACACGACCGACGGCATCGCGGAGGCGGGCATCCCCAGAAACCCGCGCTCCGAGAACGTCGTGATCCCCACTGATTCGAAGATGCGCGTGAGAATCCCCACGTGCGGGCTGTATATCAGCGTCCAGACTATGCCCACGACCAGCATGTCCAGCACGTAGGGCATGAAGAACGCGCTCCGGTAGGCCGCGACCAACCTGAGCCTGTTGTTGAGAAGAAGCGCGAGCACGAGCGACGCCACTATCCCTGCCGGGATTATGAGTGCCGCGTAGTAGAGAGTCATGAGCACCGACCACCAGAACTTGGTGTCGGCGAAGAGCTTCGCGAAGTTCCTGAAGGCGACGAACTCGAGCCCCCCGAATATGTCGAAGGAGTCAGCGGGCACCTGGTGCAGTGCCAGGTAGAGCGAGTAGAAGACCGGGAAGGCCAGGAAGACGGCGAAGGTGATGAGGAACGGCGCGAGAAACGCATAGGAGGTGGCCGAGTCGCGCGTTCGCCTGGAGAGACGCGGCCTGGGTCCCGGGTTCACACCGGACCCGTCCGATCCAGGACGTTCGTGCCTGCGCATCCGACCATCGTGGCGTGGCATCGGCGGAAAGGGCCTCCTGTCACCGACCCCCGCGCGAGATCACGGGGCCGCTTCCAACAGAGGGATCTCACTCAACGGTCAGGGCTGATCCGACCAAACATCTCACTCAACGGTCAGGGCAGATCCGACCAAACATCTCACTCAACGGTCAGGGCTGATCCGACCAAACATCTCACTCAACGGTCAGGGCTGATCCGACCGAACATCTCACTCAACGGTCAGGATTGAATTGACACCGCCGTAGCCGTCATCGACGCTCTCCGGGTTGCCCGGATCCTCGACCCACGTGCCGTCGACGACGAACTTGTAGAAGTACTCTCCCGCTTCGAGCTCAATGCGCGCCCGCCACAGCCCATCGTCACCCTTCGTGAGCGGCTGCGCGTCCGGGTCCCAGTCGTTGAACGTTCCCGCGAGAGAGACCGCCCCGGCGTCCGGGAAATCGACCTCGAACGCAACACCTTCCGCGGTCACGGTCGGCTCGGATGCGGTGGGCGTGTCGTCCGGCCGCTTCACCAGTCTCTCTCTGATACTCTCACCAATGACCGTGCCGGTAATGTGTTCGTAGTCGTATGAGACCGTCGGGGGAACCACGACGAGTGAGTTCTCGATGCCGCCTTCCAGCGCCTTGTCGGGGTTGTTGGGGTCCTGCTCCCAACGCACGCCGCCATCTATCACGTACTTGTACTGATAGCGCCCCGGAGGAAGGGGAACAACGAGGGTCCACGTCCCGTCGCCGTCGTCGTCGCTCATCGGATTGATGCTCGGGTCGTAGCGTCCGCCGCCCTGCGTGCCGCCCCAGTTGTTGAAGTTGCCCGCCAGCGTCACCAGGCGCGCTGACGGCGCATGGTAGCGGAACATGATCCCGCCTTCCACCTCCGACGGCGGTGGCAGTCGGTCCTGTATCCAGTCCAGTGTGCCCGCGCACGAGTCCGCCAGCGCCCTCTCGGCGTCCAGGCCGTCGTGGCCGCTGTGGTCCCACATGTACTCGGAGAGCCACCGCTCGCGACCGTCACCCCTGCCCTCGACCGGCGTGTCCCTGTAGTTGGTCGGGTCGACTCCGTAGCCCACTTTCACCTCGATGTTCTCTCTCGGGCTGTAGACCAGGGCGACATACGGGGCCACGAAACTCCCGTCGACGAAGTCGAGCGAGTCCGGCGTCGACGGTGCAAGCCGTGGGACGTTCTTGCACGAGGCGCTCCTGACGTCGAGCAGCATGCTCCAGTCCTGCCAGAGCCCGACGTCCGCCGTCAAGAGGACCTCGAAGCTGCTCGAATCCTCAAGGAAGTCGACATCGCAGTAGCGCGAGATCAGCTCGGTGGCAAAACCGACGCGAATTCTCTCGGCCACATCGGCTCCACCGGTCACCGAGAGCCTCGAGGTGCGTTCCCTCCAGGTGTCGAACGAACCGAAGCTGCTATGGATCTCTTCGGCGTAGGACCACTCGAAGTCGGCGCGGTCGTACTCGAATCCCACGTCGAAGATGCCGAACCCGAAGTCGGCGTCGAACTTGAGCTCGAGCTCGTCCCGCTCCGGCGCCTGCCCGAAGACGCTCACCGAGAGCGGCGAACCGGTGCCCGTGACCTCGGTGAACACGCCCTCCTTCACGGCCAGCCAGTAAGGGCGGCCGTAAGCCACGTACTGGTCACCCGAGCTCATGGAGTCGATCGCGGTCTTCGTGACCTGCAGTCTCAGGTCCAGGTACGGGAGCGGTGAGCTTTCCAGGACGCCCGTCGCGACCCAGCCATCCATGCTGCCGACGGGGACATTGATCGCGCCGTTTGAGTAGTCCTCGCCCTCGATCTTGGCCTTGTTGGCAACGTCGAAGAGGCTGTCGTAGCTGTAGAACGAGTACTCGGCCTTTGCGTAGAGCAGGTCGCTCACGACGGGCATGTCGGCGTCGAAGCCGATCCAGGTCTCGGTGTTGGAGAGCTCGAACCAGCTGCTCAGAGAGTCTGGACCGTTCGCGAGGTACTCGTCGATGTGCGGACTGGTGTTCGTGCCCTCGAAGCCTATCCACCAGCCGTCTCTCCAGCTCGTGTACGTCGCCCCGAGCGTCACGGGACCGACGGTCCGCTTGAGACGCGCGGCCAAGAGATCGGTCCCCGTGTTGTCGTAGACGCTTGGGTCGTTCATGATGTAGTAGTCGTAGATGTTCGCGTATGTGGCGTCCAGCGTGAAGTCCCAGAACTCCGTGTCGATCATGATGCCCTGTGCACCCCTGCCGAACGGAATGTGCTCCTCAGGGATCGTGCCGTCGAGGTCGATGTGCCCCACGGTCTCGAGGGGGTTATCGTACTGCAGCCGTTCCTCATTGTAGAACCCCGTCACGGAGAACGGGCCGCCCTCCAGCGTGAGGTGGCCGCTGTAGATGTCAGCCGATATCTCCTTGATATCGCCGGCGCCCGTCGAAAGGCGCACCGTGGCGTTTCCGGAAGCAACGGACGTCACGGTCGGATTGACCGCGATGTAGAACTCGTGGGCCGGCCTGGTGAGCCGCCACCGGGAGTCGCTCGGCATATCCGCCTGCCAGTCGAACGTCGCCCGATACCAGCCGTTCAGCTGCACTCTGGAGTTCACGGACGTGTTCGAGATGGGGTCCGCGTCCTCCTCCCACACTGGATCGCCGTTGTCGTCGATCGTGATCCCCGAGTTCCCGAAGTCACCAACCACCCTAGGATTCTCGGGATCGGCTATCCACTCGGAGCCGTTGATAACGAATTTGTACGCGTGCTCACCCGGCCCCAGGTCAACGACCACCCTCCAGACCCCGTCCTCGTCCTGAGTGAGCGGTTCGGCGTTCATGTTCCAGCCGTTGAAGTCGCCCGCCAGGCTCACGCTGCCCGCGCTCGGGTGGTCGAAGGTGAACTCTATGCCACCTTCCACCCTGGACACACCGGCCCGCGCGGGGGCGGTTGCGAGAAGAGCAACGGCTGCCATTAGTGCCACACCTGCGATGCCTCTATGCTTCATCGATTCTTCTCCGGATGGGGCGCTCAGCGCGCCTCCCTCAAGCGATTCCAGGAACCGGGTCACCCCGCTCCAGCTTTCTTCCGTTAGTAGTAGATCCTCACGAACGCCTTGAACACCGGCTCCGTGATCGAGTTCGAGCCGTGTGTTGCGAAGTCGTCATCGTTCACCAGGTCGTTACTGTGATCCGGGTTGCCGAACTCGACGAAGAACTCGGCGCTTTGCCACCCTAGGTACCTGAGCTGCGCGAACGCGGTCTGCCTGGACTCGGTGGCCTCATCGATGTTCATCACTCGCGCGTAGAACTTCCAGAGGTCGCTCAGGTTGACGTTGGCCTCGAAGCCGTACGCGGTCACCTCGTAGTCGGTGCTGATGTCCTTGATGCGGAACTGCGTGCGAAGCTTGACCAGCCGGTTCTCGCCGGTCAGCTCGAAGAAGAGATTCGGCCAGGTGCCGCTCTTGTTATGGTAGACCTTG
>JALGZG010000288.1 GCA_025782345.1 bacterium
ATGCCCATGACGGCAGGGTGCGGCGGAGAGGAACCGGCGGCCGTGAGCGAGACCGTTGGCGAGGCCGGGGGCTCGGCAGCAAACGAGGCCACGGCCGAGGCGTCCAGTGAGGACATCGCCGCGGTGGTCGAAGGCGGGAACGAGTTCGCGTTCGATCTCTACGCCAGACTGGCCGAGGACGGCAACCTCTTCTTCTCGCCTTACAGCATCTCGACGGCGCTGACGATGACGACCGCGGGTGCGCGCGGCAACACCGAGCGCGAGATGGCTACTGTACTGCACTTCCCCACGGAGGACGTCGCGGGCAAGGCCTCGTTCATCAGCCGCGAGCGTGTGGGCGCCTCGTGCGCTTCTCTTCAGGAGGGTCTGGTAGCCTCCCGCGAGACGCGCGGTTACGAACTCCACATCGCCAACAGTCTCTGGGGACAGCACGACTACCCGTTCAAGGTGTCGTTCCTGGAACTTGTTGAGAGGCACTTCGGCGGCGGGGTGAGACGCGCGAGAAGATCAAGGACCTCATTCCCCCGGGCGGCGTCGATAGGTTGACCACACTGGTGCTGACGAACGCCGTCTACTTCAAGGGCCAGTGGATGTCCAGGTTCGATGAAGAGAGGACCACGGACGCCACCTTCCACGGGGCCCACGGCGACGCGACCGTCCCGATGATGCACCAGAGGGACGATTTCCAGTACTTCGAGAACGACGTCGTTCAGGTGCTGGAGATGCCGTACGTGGGCGAGAACGTCTCGATGCTCGTGTTCCTGCCTCGCATCGAGGGGCCGCGGGGCCTGGAGGTGCTCGAGGCGAGCCTGACTCCCGAGATGCTCTCCGACTGGTCCGGTCGTCTCCGGGAGCTGAAGCTCAAGGTCTACTTCCCGCGATTCGAGATGACCTGGGGCACCGAGGAGATCTCCGATCACCTGAAGGCGCTCGGCATCCAGGACGCGTTCCTGGAGGGGAAGGCCGACTTCTCCGGCATGACCGACCTCAATGACCTCTTCATCGACTCGGTCTTTCACAAGGCCTTCGTCGCCGTCAACGAGGAGGGCACGGAGGCCGCCGCGGCGACGGCGGTGGTGATGGCACGTGCGGTTATGGTGGAGGAGACGATCTTCAGGGCTCAGGGCCGACCACCCGTTCCTGTTCGTCATCCGCGACAACGCTACGGGCAGTATCCTCTTCATGGGGCGGGTCGCGGACCTCGGGTAGCCGATCGTCGCGGGATCGATCGTCGCGGGATTGGTCGGCGCGGGTCGACGTAGCGGTGGCGACCGGACGATTCGAAGCGCCGGCGCCGGCGGGCGGCGGCACGTTCACGCGCGGTCCACGTGCGAGGGGAGCGAGACCGTACGCGCTCAGACGCGTTCGTGGGGTTCATCTCATCCCTGTCGAGCGTCGTCATCCGCGTGTACTCGCGGACCCTCCGGATCGAGAAGAACGTTCATCCGGAGGCCGCGGCGCTCGACCCGGCCAAGGTGCTCTACGCGTTCTGGCACGGCCGGCAGTTTCTTCTGGTTCCGTCGTTCCGCCACGAAGGTATAGCCGTCATGACCGACCTCTCGTGGGCCGGCAGGATCCAGGCGGGCGTCATGACCAGGCTGGGTTACCCCGTCGTCAGAGGTTCGAGCAGGCGCGGCGGCACCAGGGCACTGGCCGAGATGAAGCGGACTCTGGAGTCGGGATGCTCCGCGGCGTTCGCCGTCGACGGGCCCAGCGGACCCATATACAAGTCGAAGCCCGGGATTCTCTATCTGGCGCAGAAGCTCGGCTACCCCATCGTGCCCGTTGCTACGACCGCGCGCCCCTCGTGGAGGATACGGAGCACGTGGTGCTTCTACATGATGCCCGCACCGTTCTCGAAGTGCCTCGTGATGGTGGGTAAGCCGATAGCCAGGGCGACCGATGGTGCGCTCGAGGCGGAGGAGCTGGACGACATACTCATGGAACTGACGAGGGCCACGGACGAGCGGGTGGGACTCGAGGTATCAGCGGAGCAAGGCACGGAGGCGTGAGCACGCCGGCGTGAGCCCGCCGGGTTCTTCAGCTTTCCGGCAGCTTCGGCCTCACCATGACGACCTTCTCGCGCGCGACGACGGCCAGACCGGGCTTGCCGCCGCGCACCTTTCTCACGTGTCGCTTCTCGGTGTAGCAGACGGAGACCTTCGACGACTTGCCGGCCTTGCTGTGGAACGCCGCGATCGCGGCGGCCTCCAGAATGGCCTGCTTGTCGGGCTCTGCCTTCTGCCCCGATTTCCTCAGAACGACGTGCGAGCCGGCGGCCTGCCTCGCGTGGAACCAGAGGTCGTCAGGACGCGCCATCTTGTGGGTCAGGAGGTCGTTGTCGTGGTTCGATTTCCCGACGAGGACCTCCCAGCCTCCCGAGATCCTGTAGGTTCGGAACCTGACGCGCTCCTTCGGCGCCTTCCTGTCCGAGACCACAGGCTGGGCCGGCAGGAAGCGCTCCTCGAGCACGGTGAGCTCATCGGCTGACGCGCCGGCGAGCGACTCCGACGCTTTCTGCAGCTGCGCGGCCTTCTCCTCCAGCTCTCCCAGACGGACGGGCGCCCGTTCGCTCCTGCGCTCGGCCTTGCGCGCGCGCCGGAAGAGGGACTCGGCGTTCTGCTGCGGACCGAGCCTGGGGTCGAGCTCGATCACAACGGGCGTCGAGTCATCGTAGTCCATGATGGTGACACTGGACTTGCCGCGTCCTATCCCGGCCTGGCGCGTCAGCAGCAGCTGGCCCATGTGCCGGTACTGGGCGGCGTTCTCCGAGTCGTCGATCTCTACCTGGACCTTCTCCATCGCCCGACGCGTTCGCCTCAGGCGACGCTCGACGATCCGCTCGAGCGCGTCGCGGCGCCGCGCCAGGTCGAGCTCCGGCCACAGCTCCGTGAACATGAAACACGCGGCGGCGTTCAGCGAATCGAACTCGCGCGTTTCCTCCGCCGGCTCGTTGCGGTCCTCCGAGGACAGTCTGGCGTGCGGCCGGCCCCTGCCATCGTGCCATCTGGCGACGGTCGGCGCGGTCGCGGGCGCGGCGGTCTCGGAGGCTGCTGTCTGCGTCGCGCGCCCGTCCGTGAGAGATAGTGAGGGACTGCGCCCGAGGTCGATGGTCAGCCATCTCTCGATGGTGCGGCCCGCCTGGCTGGTCCACCTGAGGTGGGCGAGCGCTCCGGGTCGGTCGTCGAGCGGGGCGAGAGACACGAGCGTGGAGCCGCGCAGCTGGGGCGCGAAGGGGGGCGCGGCGGCGTGCCCCGGCGCGAGTGCGAGTCTGGGATCGTCCAGGAGGAAGATGATCGGCAGGGCCTTCAACGTGACCGCGCCGAGGAACAGGCGGCGGTCGCCGGCCAGCTGGAGGATCAGACAGTCGGCTCCGGGAACCACGACATCCGCTACCTTGGCCCCGGCTACTCGTGGCCCGATCTCAGCGATGAGCTTTCGTGCCGTCGTGGAATCCAAGTCGTGCTCCGATGGTGGTGCGCCGCGGGCAGCGCGTCGACCCGCAGGCAGTAGGCGTCCGGTCGCGCCCGGATGCGCTTCAAACTCCTGCGCGAGGCTACAGTCTACGGCAGGTGAGCGCCGCAGTCCAGAGACTGCGCCGTCCACGGTCAGCGTAATCCCGCAATCGGCCGAAATCGCCCGAATACTCTGGATTTCATTGACCGGCCCGGGTTGAGGACGTATAGTACCTGTTCACCGCAATGACCCAGTAAGGAGGGACGCCCGTGCTCAGGAGCATGACCGGCTACGGTTGCTCGGAGAAGACCGGCGAGGAGCGGCGTGTCAGGGTGGAGGTGCGCTCTGTCAACCAGCGGTTCCTCGACGTGCAGATCAAGGCCCCCCGCACGATGCTCCGGGTCGAGGACAGGATCCGGAAGCTCGTCGAGTCGGTGCTGGCACGCGGTCGGGTCACCGTCTATATTGAATGGAAGAGCGCCGCCGACGAGAGCCCTTCCGTGGACATCCACGCGGCGCACGAGCTCATCAGGCAGCTCAGGCTGCTTGGTGAGGAACTCTCCGTCCCCGGTGAGGTGAATCTCTCCGTCGTTACGCGATTCCCGCAGATCTTTGAGCAGTCCGGCGACGTGGCCGGCGCCGACGAGGTCTGGTCGTCCCTCGAGCCCGTGCTGTCGGAGGCACTGGGCGGGCTCCTCGCGATGCGCGAAGCCGAGGGAGCGAAACTCAGTGAGGAACTGGCGGGGCGGCTCGACGCCATCGACGGGATCGTGACCGCGCTGGACGAGTTCTCCGCCGGCGCCGCCGAGGCGATGAAGGAGCGACTCACCGCCAGGATCGCGAAGCTTCTCGACGGGTCCGTCCCCGTTGACGAGACGCGCCTCGCGCAGGAGGTCGCCATCGCGGCCGAGCGCGCCGACTACACCGAGGAGCTCGTGAGGCTGAGGGCACACATCTCGCAGTCGCGCGAGTGCCTGAACGCCGATGAGCCCGTCGGCAAGAGGTTCAACTTCCTCGTGCAGGAGATGCTCAGGGAGGCGAACACGACCGGGTCCAAGGGCGGCGATGTCGGCGTCACCGGTCCAGTGCTGTCGCTCAAGGAAGAAATAGAGAAGCTCCGCGAGCAGGTCCAGAACGTGGAGTGAGGGAGGTTAGGGGGTTGAACAACCTTCTCCTGAACATCGGCTTCGGCAATGTGGTGGCGTCTGAGCGGGTCGTGGCCATCATCACGCCCGGTTCGGCGCCGGTCAAACGGCTCAAGGACCACGCGCGCGACACCGGGAAACTCGTCGATGCGACCCAGGGTCGAAGGACCCGCGCGGTCATTGTCACCGACAGTGACCATGTCATTCTATCCGCTGTCGCGGCCGAGACCATCACGCAGAGGCTCGAGGGCCGCGACGACCACTCGGATTCCCAGTGACACGAGTAAGCCACGGTTGCCGGAGGTCAGAGTGAACCGCACGGCGTTTCCCATCGTTGTATCCGGCCCATCTGGCGTCGGCAAGTCGACAATCGCGAGGAGGGTGCTCAAGGAAGATCCCGGTACCGCGTACTCGGTGTCTGTTACAACGCGCCCTCCGAGGCACGACGAGCGGGACCGTGCGCACTATGAGTTCGTGTCGGATGAACGGTTCGACGAGCTTGTCGAGGCAGGAGAACTCGCGGAGTGGGCGGTCGTGCACGGCTTTCGGTACGGCACGCGGAAGCGCGTCATAGACGAGATCGCAGCGTCCGGGAAGAACGTTGTGATGGACGTCGATGTCCAGGGCGGGATGTCGATCAAGAAGCTGTACCCGGAGAGCGTCCTCGTGTTCATTCTGCCGCCGTCGCGCGAGGTTCTTGAGACCAGACTGCGCGGCAGAGCAACGGACGACGCGGACGTCATAGAGACGAGGCTTGGAAACGCGATCGGCGAGCTGGACTGGGCCGACAGATACGACCACAGGGTGGTGAACGACGACCTGGACGTGGCCGTCCGGGAGACACTCGACATAATCGCGAAGGAACGACAGGCGAAATCCGAACCGGTCTCGTAGTGGACGAGCCGGTGGAGACTGACAGACGGAGGGTAGCGATGGATCCGCTCAAGAAGGACGATCTCCTCAAGTACGCGAAGAACGAGTTCCTGGGCGCCGTGCTCGCGGCGAAGGTCGCGCGGCGCCTTCACGCGATGGACCCGGACCAGCGACCGGACGCGGAGGCGAAGTGCACCTCACTTGCGCTCAAGCTCATCACCGATGGTGCGGTCGAGTACGAGATCATCGAGACCGAGGAAGAGGCCGCGGAAGACCTCGATGACGAGTAGCCCCGGAGGCGACCATCGAATGGGAGATCTGCTGGCAGGAAGAACGGTTGTGCTGGGCGTCACGGGCAGCATCGCCGCGTTCAAGACCCCGCACATCGTAAGCAGGCTGGCGTCGCTGGGTGCCAATGTCATCGTCGTGATGACGGAGAACGCGACGCGGTTCATAACGCCCCTGACGTTCGAGACGCTCTCGGGCAACGAGGTCGTTGTCAGCATGTGGCCCGAGACGAAGGTCGGTGTCACGGAGCTCGAGCAGACCGTGTCTATGACCGAGCGGCTCAGGCACGTGAGGCTCGGTGAAGCGGCGGACCTTGCCATCGTCGCTCCGGCGACTGCCAACATCATCGGCAAGATGGCCGGTGGGATCGCCGATGACTTCCTGTCGACAGAGCTCATGGCAATGACCTGTCCTGTGCTCGTCGCGCCCGCGATGAACGTCAACATGCTCCTGTCCGACGCGGTCACGGAGAACCTGACGACCCTTAAGGAGCGCGGTGTCGTCATAGTCGAGCCGGAAGAAGGCAGGCTCGCCAGCGGTGCCGTGGGGCGCGGTCGTCTGGCCGACCCCGACGCCATCGTCGACGCGGCGCTCGCCGTGCTGGTGCCCGGGGACCTCGCGGGGAAGCGCGTCGTGGTGACGGCCGGGCCGACCGAGGAACCCATCGATCCGGTACGGCACATCGGCAACCCATCGACGGGCAAGATGGGATTCGCGTTGGCGGAACGCGCTCTCTCGCGCGGCGCCGAGGTCGTTCTCATCTCCGGCCGGACGGCGCTCCAGCCGCCCGCCGGCGTGAGGTTTATCCGCGTGGGTACGACCAGAGAGATGCTCGATGCCGTCCTTGCGGAGCTTCCGGAACTCCATCTGCTCGTCATGGCGGCCGCCCCGGCCGACTACCGTCCAGCGGAGGTCGCGGAGCACAAGATCAAGAAGCGCGCGGACATACTGAATATCGAACTGGTCCGGACCGAGGACATCCTGAGCGAGGTCGCGAGCAGGAAGCAGCTGGGACAGGGTGTGGTAGGCTTCGCCGTGGAAACCCGGGACGAGGTGCCCAACGCCAGGAAGAAGCTCGAAGAGAAGAGCCTGGACCTTGTCGTGGTCAACAACCCGATGGTTGAGGGCGCGGGTTTTGGCGCGGACACGAACATCGCTACCGTCATCGGGCGGACCGGGCTGGAGGAGAGCGTGGGCAAGGTCTCCAAGAGTGAGCTCGCTGACATCGTCCTGACGTTCGCCATTCGCGAACTGGGGTGGGGAAAGATAGATGGCTAGCGGACGCGACGAGGCCGGGAAGCTCGCGGCGGAGTACTTCAGTCAGCTCGGTGAAGCAGGCGAGACCGAGATCTACCTGCCGTCTGCCCCGGGCCGCGCGGATGCTCCGGAGGCACACTCGACTGAGAAAACCTCTGATGCCGCAGCGACCCCGGAGACGCCGGCGGTTCCAGCGACCCCGGAGGCGCCCGTCGTTCCCGCGGCCCCGGAGGTCCCCGCGGTCGAGATCGTCAGGGTCAGGCTCGCGTTCTCGAGCGAGGCGACCACGGTTGGCGGGCGGTCGCACGAACGTGGTCTTCGGCGCCGGCAACCCGAACGCGCGCCTGATGTTCATCGGCGAGGCGCCCGGTCGTGACGAGGACATCCAGGGGGTCCCGTTCGTGGGGAGATCGGGGCAGCTTCTCAACAAGATTCTCGAGGCCGCCGGGATCGAGCGCGACGATGTCTACATCGCCAACATCATCAAGTGCAGGCCGCCGAACAACCGCACGCCGTTGACCAACGAGATCGAGGCCTGCATCCCATACCTGGGCAGGCAGGTCGCGCTGATCGCTCCGAGGGTCATATGCACGCTGGGGCTTCCCGCGACGCAGACGCTCCTGGGTATCCGTGGGTCGATGGGAAGTCTGCGAGGGAAGATGTATGTGGAAGGCGACGTCAAGGTCATCCCGACGTACCATCCGGCGGCCGCTCTGAGGGATCCCAAGTACAAGCGACCGATCTGGGACGACATCCAGTTGATCAAGCGGGAGTACGTGAAAGCGTAGGACGTCATCCCCGAAGGGAGAAGAACAGATAGCACGGTGACTCACCGGTCACGACAAGGAGGAAGATCGCGACGTGCCACGAGAAGTAGGCGAGACCGCGAACCACATCACCAACGGAAGGCGCGCCCGATGAAGGCAAAATGCATTTCCACTGTACTCCTTTCGTCGATTCTGATCTGCTGGGCGCTCGCAGGCTGCCAGTCGTCGAGCTACGAGGTCCGCTACGAGGTCGCGGTCAACGAGGCCGTGATCGAAGAGAACGTTCCCGAGACCGGTCCCGGGACCGAGGAGATAGCCGTCAAGGTCGAGTGGTCCGCGACCAGCGAGGGCTTAAGCGCCCACTTCACGAATCCCGCTGACACCACGGCCGCGATTCTCTGGGAAGAATCGACGTTCTCGTACAGGTCCAAGGAACGGGAAGCCCTGGTCTCCACGGCGCCCCACGCGGGTCCGGAGCTGCCTCAGCCACCCACGCTGATCCCAGGACCCGGGCAGATGGTCATCGGCATGCTGCCGCGATCGCACGCCGAGTGGGAGTGGTTTCCCAGCAGGGCGATGGGTGGGTCGTGGAACGCCTCGTCCGGGTTCTTCGGCGTCGCGCTCACCTCCGGGCAGAGCAGGCCCGAGCTGCAGTCCCTTGCGGAGACGGCGATAGGCAAGAGAGCGATTATCGAGCTTACTGTTCGGACGGGTAGTCGTGTGCTCACTCACATCTTCGATGTCCGCGTGACGGGTGCAGAGGTGTTTGCCTCGTACCATTAGCCAAGTGTGCCGGAGGCGGGTATGGCAACCAAGGAGAGAACAACACGGGAGACGGTGCGGGCGGCCGTGGCCGACCGCATCCCGCCGCAGGCGATCGATGCCGAGATAGCCGTCATCGGCGCGATGCTTCTCGACACGTCGGCGGTCGGGGCGGTCAGTGAGCTCCTCGACGATACCGCGTTCTACAAGGGCGCCCACAAGAAGATCTTCAGGGCCGTCATCGACCTTTTCTCCAAGGAAGAGGCCGTCGATCTGGTCACGGTGACCCAGGAGCTCAAGCGGCAGAAGGTGCTGGATGACGTGGGTGGGGCCGCTTACCTGTCCCAGGTCCTGGGCAGCGTTGCTACGACCGCGAATGTGCGGCACCACGCGAAGATAGTCCTCGAAAAAGCGGTCCTGAGAAGGCTCATCAGTGTCGCGACGGAGGTTGTGCAGGAGGCGTACGACGCGGGAGGCGAAGCTGCCGACATCCTCGACCGGGCCGAGCACGTCATCTTCGAGATCGCTCAGGCGCGCATCCACCGCGACTTCGTGCCGATGCGCGAGATTCTCAAGCACAGCTTCGAGGCCATCCAGGAACTCTACGACAAGAAGCAGCACGTAACCGGCATCGCGTCCGGCTTCGACGACCTCGACGCGCTGACCTCTGGTTTTCAGAAGGCTGACCTCGTCGTCATCGCGGGGCGGCCGTCGATGGGGAAGACAGCCTTCGCCCTCAACGTTGCGGCGCACGCCTCGATCGACGGCAATACGCCGACCGCTGTCTTCAGCCTGGAGATGGGGAAGGAGCAACTGGTGCAGCGCATGCTGTGCTGCGAGGCGCGCGTCGACGCGCACAAGCTCCGGACCGGGTACCTAGCGGACAAGCAGTGGTCGAGCCTGACGACGGCGGCAGGGCTCCTGTCGGAGTCGTCCATCTACATCGACGACACGCCGTCGATGAACGTGCTCGAGATGCGGTCGAAGGCCAGAAGGCTCAAGGCCGAGTCCGACATCGGGCTCGTCATCGTCGACTACCTCCAGCTGATGCGTGGGCTCGGACGCCCCGAGAACCGTCAGCAGGAAATCTCTGAGATCTCGCGCTCGCTCAAGGCGCTCGCCAAGGAGCTCAACATTCCCGTGCTGGCGCTGTCACAGCTGTCTCGGGCGGTGGAGTCGCGCGGGGGCGACCGGAGGCCCATACTCTCGGACCTCAGAGAATCGGGCGCCATCGAGCAGGACGCGGACGTGGTCATGTTCATCTACCGGGCCGAGCAGTACGAGCGCACGCCCGAGAACATCGGCCGCGCCGAGATCATCATCGGCAAGCAAAGGAACGGTCCGACGGGAACCGTGCACCTGGCGTTCCAATCCGAGTGCACACGGTTCGACAACCTCAGCAGGAGGACCGAGGAGCCCTTTGAGGAACTCTAGCTTCACCCCCGGGCACGCGATCGCT
>JALGZG010000322.1 GCA_025782345.1 bacterium
TCCATCTTCTCGAACGATACGAGCAGGTCGGCCTCGCGCTCGGCGATGACGGGCGAGTAGACCTTCTCCCCGAATCTCACGTGGCTGACGACCGAGCCGCCCCGCTGCGCCATCCCGTGCACCTCGCTCTTCTTGACGTCCAGCCCGTGTGCCAGCGCTACGTCAGACAGTATCTCGCTCGCAAGCAGAATACCCTGCCCGCCGACTCCTGAGATGAACACGTTCGTGGTTCGCTGCATCGTGTCTTACCTCTTTCCTGGGAGCCCGTGTGTCTATGCCTTGGCAGGCGCCGCGATGCACTCTACGGGGCACACCTGAGCGCACATTCCGCACATTTCCCCGACGCAGAAGAGCGGATCGATGACCGCCTTCCCGTCCTCGTCCCTGCTGATGGCCGGGCATCCGAGCCTGAGGCACATGCCGCACGCCGTGCACTTCTCCGTGTCGACAACGAAGGCCTTCGTCCACGTCTTCCTGACCATGAGCGCGCAGGGTCCTTCCATCACCAGAAGCGATGCCTCCGGGTTGTCGGTCGCCTCCTTGATGGCTGTCTTGACCGCTTCCATGTCGAACGCGTCCACACGCCGCGCGTCCTTGACACCCATGCTCCTGGCGAGCGCGATGTAGTCGAGCTTCGTCGTGGGTTCGCCCATGAGCGTCGTGCCGGTGCCCGGGTGGTCCTGGTGGCCCGTCATCGCGGTGATCGAGTTGTCCACGATGATGACCGTCGTCGCGCCCTTGTTGTATGCGACGTCGGCGAGCCCGGTCATGCCGGAGTGCACGAACGTCGAGTCTCCTATGACCGCGACCATTTTCTTCGCGAAGTCTCTTCCGATGGCCTTCTCGAAGCCCAGCGCGTTGCCGATCGACGCTCCCATGCAGATGGTCGTGTCGATGCCGTTCAGGGGCGGCATCACGCCCAGCGTGTAGCAGCCGATGTCGGAGGTCGCGCCTATACCCAGACGATTCAGCGTGAAGAACGTCGAGCGGTGCGGGCAGCCGGGGCACAGAACCGGTGGTCGTGGAGCGACGGCGGCCCTGTCCGGCTCCTCGCCTCCGCCGAACGACCGCGCGACGATGCTCTGGTTCAGTTCACCGCAGAGCGGCACCTTCTCTTTGCCGGCGATGTTCGTGATGCCGGCGTAGCGCAGGTGCTCCTCGATGAAGGGCTCGTTCTCCTCGACTATGTAGACCGTCTCGAAGCGGGCGCAGAACTTCCGGGCCAGTTCGATGGGGAAGGGGAAGCTGAGACCCAGTTTGAGGAACGTCGCGTCCGGAAGCGCGTCGCGCGCGTACTGGTAGGCGATGCCGCTCGAGATAACGCCCACGGCGGGGTCGCCTTCCTCGACGCGGTTGAGAGGAGAGGTCTCCGCGAACTTCGCGATCTCCTCCAGGCGGCCCTCCACCTTGACGTGGAGTCTGCGCGCGTGCGCGGGAATGACCACTCTCAGCGTCGTGTCCTTCTCGTACTCCTTGCGCTCGACCTCCGTCCGCTCGCCGAGCTCAACAGGTGTCTTCGCGTGGCAGAGCCGCGTCGTCAGGCGGAAGAGGACCGGCGTTCCGAAGCGCTCCGAGATCTCGAACGCGGCGCCCAGATAATCCTTCGTTTCCTGGGAGTCGGAGGGTTCCACCAGCGGGATCTTCGCGAACTTCGCGTAGTAGCGGTTGTCCTGCTCGTTCTGTGACGAGTGCATACCGGGGTCGTCGCCGGTCACTATCACGAACCCGCCGTCACCACCCACCGACGTCGACGTCATGAGCGGGTCCGCCGCCACGTTGAGCCCGACGTGCTTCATCGCCACGATGGTCCTGACACCGCCGAACGCGGCGCCCATCGCCACCTCGAACGACGTTCTCCAGGATCTCCGTGCTCGGAGTTCCCGGGTAGGCCGTCGCGACCTTGACGCCGTGCTCGTAGCACCCTCGCGCCACGGCCTCGTTGCCTGAGAGAAGAACGCGCATGAGCTGCTCCTGACGGTTCGGTATGTCTCCCGATCGACGTGGGGCTCTCGGCCCCCGGGAGCGGGACTGTTGACCTTTGCTGGATGTGTCGTTTGCGTTGCGGCGAACCACTCATTCTAGCGGCTTGCGAGGGCGGTGTAAAGCCGTCAGGGGTATGTGCGGGCAGGGCGCGGGGGGCCAGGGGTGCTCCCGGCGGAGCTGGTTCAGCGGTCCTCACGCGCGAGTCGCACGTCTGTTGCTTTGTCAAGAGAATGGCCCACCCATCGGGCGGGCCATCCTCCTGCGTCGCCGTTCGGACGCTCGGGACTTCCTACTTCAGAAGGACCATGCTTCTGGAGAGAGCCTCTCCGTCCGCCTCGAGCCTGCAGAAGTAGACCCCGGACGCGAGGACTCTGCCGCCGTCGTCGCGGCCGTCCCAGGGCTGTGCGTGCGGACCTGCCCCCATCGCGACGCCCTCCAGGAGCGAGCGGACG
>JALGZG010000303.1 GCA_025782345.1 bacterium
TCGTCGTCGTCGTAATTGGCGTCCATCTTGAACGTGTCCAACGAGAGCCCGGCGTACGGCTCGATGGAAGCGAACACCAACGGGAGTTTCATGCTGGCCTGCGCTCCGAACGAAAAGGACGTGGCGTCTATCAGGCCTTCGTCCAGCTTGAAGCTCTGGTACATGAATCCCGCTGCAATGTCGACCGGAAGCCCGGGGATGTATTGGGAAATACTGTGCCTGAGGCCGTAGCCCTGGACGTCCACGTCGCCTATCTCGATGTCGCCCGTGTCGTAGACCAGATAGCGGATTATTGCTTCGGTGCCCTTGAACGACCCGATGCGTATCTGCGGGGCCGCCAGCGCGAACGAAGCGAGGTCGAAGCCGCCCGGGAACGCGAAAATCGTCCCGCCGTCACCGGGGACGATGATGGCATCCATCGGGCCGACCACGGTCGACGCTTCCACCGTCGTCTCGGGCGAGAAGCCCATCTCTGTCGTGGCCATGAATGTCTCATCGTCCTCCGAGAACAGGACCGCCATGAGCCCCAACTCGAGCGAGATATGAAGCCCCCCCTCGGGGACGTGGGCCGAGTGGAACAGCGCACTGTTCAGGTTGGCGCCGATGGCCCGAGCGAGGGGCTCCAGATAGCCCTCCGCATTGGCGTCGGTGTAGGCGGATATCGCGTCCCCGATCTGCGCTGACACCGGAACGGACACGAGCAGGACCAGCGCAACGCACCCCAGAGCCGCGAGGGAGCGGGTTCGAGCGACCATGGAATCCTCCCTTTCCGTGGGCTTCGCCTGACCGCACGAATCCCGAGCAACTGCACCCACTCCGGGCGCCGGTCCACGGGGACGCGCTCCGGCAGACGCCTCCTGACCCCGCCGGGTGGTCACGATTGTACCCATGCGTTGCCTGCTTCCGCCAAGAACCTCCTTGACAGTGCTTCCGGGATTGGCTAGCGTTTGGCCGTTCACACACTTATTGAGCACAAGAGCACCCTGGCGAGCCGGATTCTCAGGTCCGGCGCGGGCGTTTCCTGCGACAAGGCATGCCGCGCGCGGTCGCACGCGCGGTGCGGCGTGCGAGTTCATCCACGGTAGGAGGTTCGATGCGTTCAATCGCCGTTGTGAACCAGAAGGGCGGTTGCGGAAAGACGACCACTGCAGTGAACCTGTCCTCGTTCCTCGCGGACATGGGGAAGCGTGTGCTGCTCGTCGACTGCGACCCCCAGTCGCACGCGTCGGTGGGTCTGGGCATTGAGACGGACCATCTCGAGAGGTCGACGTACGACCTTCTTATGGACCCCGCCGCCCGGGTCTCGGACATCGCGGTACCAGCGACCGAGAACCTGGACGTCGTGCCCTCCAACGTCGTGCTCTCTGCCGTCGAGCAGCAGCTGTCGGGGCAGCCTGATAGAGAGAACAAGCTGCGATGGAAGCTCGAGAGTGTGGCGGGCCAATACGACTATGTGTTTATCGATTGCCCACCGAGCGTCGGGCTTCTGACCTTCAACGCGATCGTCGCGGCGGGTGAGGCGATCATCGTAATGGAGCCGTCCTACTTCGCCCTTCACGGCGCGCTCAAGATCATGGAGACCATCAAGCTCGTTCGCGATCAACTGGGGATGAGGAAGCGCGTGAGGGTGCTCCTGACGATGTTCGACGGCCGGACCAGGTTCTCCAAGGAGTTCCTGCGGGAGGCGAGGACACGTTTCGGACGGGAGATGTTCGAGACCATCATAAGCAACACGGTGCGCTTCAGAGAAGCGGCCAACTGGGGTGTCTCCATCTCACACTACGCCAGGAGCTGCAAGGGAGCTCGCGACTACGAGCAGCTCGCCGGAGAGGTTATGGCGGACGAAGAGGCGCTCGAGCAAGGTGACTTCGAGCCCGTGAGCGCGGTCCCCGATTCACAGCTCGCGCCGGGAATGGACGAGTGGATACTGGCGCAGCCGGGACCGCACTTCGTTGAGGGCGGAGTTCTCTTCTCACTCGTGGCACCGGAAGCGAACGATGTCGAGCTCGTCGGCAGCTTCAACAACTGGGACCGCGAGCACGGTGTGAAGCTGACGAAGAACAGCAACGGTGTCTGGTACGCCAAGCTGGACCTGGCTCCAGGCAGGCACCTCTACAAGTTCGTTATCGATGGGGCGTGGTGTGCGGACCCGGCCAACGAGAGCAGGTCCGCACCGAACGAGGATTGCGTCGTCGAGGTCTACCGCAAGGACTAGGTCGAGGTTCGCAGCAGAAGCTAGACAGAGACTCGCTCGAGAACGCAGCTTTGGATCTGACATCTCCGGACAGGGCGACATGGACGAGGACGCAGGCAGCAGTTCCCCGAAGACACTCGCAGATGTTTCCCACCTCTTCTTCTCCAGGGTAGGGGAAAGCGCAGAGGAACCACCGGAGGCAGCGGCGCGCCCGGGCGACGGTCCCCCGGACGATGCGGATGCCGAGCGCCGCAGCGAGATGGTGGAGCGCGCGCGGCAGCGCCAGACGCGGCTCTTCGTCGTGACGGGTGGCGACGATTCCCCCGGGAAGTCGACGATCGCCGTCAACCTGGCTCAGGCGCTGGTGCCGTTCGGCCGTGTGGCGATCTTCGATGCCGACCCCCGGATTCCCAACGCGCGGTATTTCCTCGGTCTTCCTTCGTGGCACTACCTGTCTCCTCTAACAGGCGGCGGAGCGCCGGCTCCGAACATGGTGACCGATGCGGGCGTTGTAGTCACCGACTGGTCGAGTGGGGGGAATGGAGAGGACGACGCGCTGGGCGCCGGCGGCGTGATCTACATGGACGTTCCGGAATCCGGGCGGACCCCTATGGATTTCGTTGTCGTCGATGTCCCCGTGTCGAGGACGGAACTACTCTCGCGTCTCGCCGCGCACGCGTCGGCCTACATCGTGACGGCGCGACCCGGCCGCCGGGGCTTCGAGCACGCGTTCGTCGCCCTGAAGCGCGTCCGGCGCGCGTCAGGTGTGGATTCGGTCGCCCTCGTGGTCAACGGGGCCTCGAATGAGAACTACGCAGGGGCGTTCCACGCGAAGATAGAGGCCGCCGCGAAGCGTCTGTTGTCTGTGGACGTGCACCTTCTCGGAGCCGTACTTCCCGAGCCGGGACTCGGCGCGGAGCAGCGGGAGAGGGGCGCGATAGTCTCATCGCGTCCGGACGCCGCGTCAGCTCTGTCGCTCCGGCAAGTAGCAGCGAGTGTGCTGGAATTGACGAGGAGCGACGGCCCGCTGGGAGGGGGAACGCGCCCGCGGGATCGCAGGGAGGAGTGACCATGACCACGAGAATAGAACGGATTCAGCTGCCGGAGTCGGCTCAACTAAGGACGGCGTTGGTAGCGAGGGCCGACAGCGTGCACCCCGGCGGCAGGGTGGTGGACGCTGACGTGCAGGGTCCGACCGGCGTTGATCTCCTGCTTGTGGACGACGATGGTCGGCCGGTCTTCGTGGATGTCGTGCTGGACAGCGCGGGCGAGGTGCCGACCCGCATCTTCGATCACACACGATGGTACGAGCAGAACCGCCGGCTGTTTCTCAGGGCCTACACGAACGACGGTGTCGTCCGGATCGAGGACCCCGTCTTCGTGTTCGTCGCGTCGCGGTTCCCCGCGTCGGTCCTCGAGGTGGTCAGAGCGATGCCGGACGTACCGGTGCGGCTTGTCCGCGCGGAGTACTTCCTCATCGACGGGGCCGCGGAGGTCTTGCTCGAGGACGTGACGCCTTCGGTTCAGGAGCGGATCAGCACGTCGGTGGCGCGACGGACGGACGACATGTCCGCTGGGGGTGAATCCACGCCCCGGGACATCATTGAGTCTGACGCCGTGCGGGCGCTGCTAGCTCTCTTCAGGTCGGGCGTCGACGGTCTGGACGGCCGGATCGCGACCACGGAATCCGATGAAGGCATCTCCTTTCGCATGGACGACCGGAGGCTGGCTGACGTGGCTGTCTCCCCGGGCAGTTTCACGGTGTCGCCGGGCGATGGTCTCATCAATCCGATAGTGGTTTCGGACCGCGTGTCACTCGAGCGAGCGCTGAACTCCGTGGTGTCTCTGTTCGTCCGCGAAGAGCGGCCGAGGGACGGAGGGAACGGTCGGGGATCGGACGTTCAGTTGGCGAACGACGAGCGGTTGGTGCTGTCGGACATCTGGGGAGCGGGCGTGCAGGCGAGCGAGGGGAGCTAGCTGGGACGCGGGCGTGCCGGCGCCCGCCGGTTCAGTGCGGCCGTTCGCGGACTCACGTTCTCTGATGACCGAAGTGACTTCGAATCCAGGCAGAGAGCCGACCCGGACGGCTCGGCTCTTCGCAGGTTCCGGGCATGGCAGGGCTGGACATGTGCGGATCAGGGCGTGTATCAGGGCATAGAAAACGGGGCCGCGTTGGCCCCTTCATAATGTTAATACCGGGAACCCCCCTGTGATGCGCAGTGTTTTTTCGCTCGGGGGGCGGTTTTTTCTCTCCACGCCGAATTCGCACTCAAGAGGGCCTGTGGCGGGCCTATACGGTGGGGTAGCGAGAATCCTCAATCTCGCGGAATGCGGCCCTGATGCGTGCCAGCTCGGTCGCAACTGTCCTTCTCGACACGCTGAGTGTCTCCGCGACCTCCGTTTGAGTGAAACCCTGCGTGATAGCGCATAGAATCTCCTGCTGGCGCGGTGTGAGCTGGCTGATGGTGTCGTTGACCTCGACCGACAGCGCGAAGCTCTCTTGGACCGTGTCGATGGGGGATGACAGCAGGATCTCGTGCCACTCCGTCGGCACGAACCGCAGAACCTCGGGGTCGACGTCGCCGAGGACGCCATAGAGGATGATCTGACGGTCGAGGTCACCGTCCGGGCAATCGATGGCCGTCCGGGTCATGAACTTCAGAGCCTGCCACCTGGCACTGGAGAGATACCACCCCTTGGGCTTCCCTTCAGGAGCACGCCAGATGTCGATCCGCATCTCCTGTGCGAGATCCTGCTGGAGCATCTCGTCGGGGGTGAGGCGCGCGGCAATACGCGCTATCTCTGGTTCGAGTTCGTGCCAGTTGTACATTGCTGATTCCCGCCTGCAGAAGGGCTCTGACGCCCGTCATCGAATGAGCAGTTCATTCCCTCGTCACAATTGTGACACGACTGGGGGGGCGCTGTCAAGAATGCGGGGGACGGGAGCGGTGCCCCAACGTGCATTCCTTGAGTTGCGATGTGCCCCGTGGCGCCGCAGGGACGCCAGTCCTGCCGCTCCGCCCGGCGGCAAGAGAGGGTTGACACTGCTTCGAGTCGGCCTCTAGAATACCCATAACAAGTTCCGTGCCCGCTGCCGCTGCCCCGGGCAGCTGATTGTCGGTTCAAACGCGCGCGTACCGTGTGCGACGCTGGGCCGACCGACAAGGAGGCAACATGACTCGACGGGTCGGGAGTGTGGCCGTTTTCTTGCTCGTAGCGGTAAGTATTGTTGCGCTGAGCGGATGTGCCGGGACCACTGGCTCTGGCGCTCCGCTTCCCGACAATCCGGACGTCCTCCAGAGACAGATCTCCGACATCGACAATGACATACTGAACACTGAGGAGATGTACAAGGCGAGCCTGACGGCGCTTCAGATGGATGAGAACACCGAGCTCAGACGCGAGGTCAACCGCCTCTGGATAGAACTGGAGCACCTTCGCTCGCGGAAGACGGCCCTGCAGCAGCGCCTTCTTCAACTTGAGGCAGAGAAGAACAAATGAGGAGGGCGGACGTCACGCGCTTAGTACCAAGACCTCGGTTGCATTGACGGAGGAGAACTGTTGAACATGTGGACACGGAGCGCGCCCGCCGCGCTCGCGGTAGCAGTGGTGCTGGTTGCTTCGGCCGCGCCGGCGGAAGACCTTGGTGACATCTGGTTTGAGGCCAGTCTCGCGGGCGCTGCCATGGGCTACATACGCGAGACTGTTGTCAGAGACGCCGACGGGCGGACAACGACCACCGTGGAATCCGACTTCACCATGAGACGTGGTGAGGATCTTGTCTCGATCAAGGGGGTCGACGAGTGGATCGAATCTCCGGACGGCCAGGCTCTGAGCTACCATCAGACGCGGAAGATGGCGGTCGAGACGCTCGAACTGGAGGTGACGGTCGGATCTGACAGGCTGCGGCTGCGGAAGTCCGACGGCAGGGACGCAGTGTTCAGTACGGTCCCGCACGACGGCGACGTACTGTTTCCCAGGGCGATCGAGGCGCTGCACGTCTCGCGGGGATTCGCGCCCGGCAGTGAGTACTCGTTCAGGACCTTCGATCCGGATTTCGAGGAGATCACGACCTACGCGGTGCGTGTCGTCGGTCCAGAAAAGCTCGATATTCTCGGGGAGATCCGGGATGTCACGAAACTCGTGCTGACGTCTGATCTATACGAGGGCATGGAGTTCATCGAGTGGAGAAGCGACGACGGGCGGCTCTGGCGCGAGGAGGTGCCGGAGATCGCGACGACCCGCGAGAGGACCACGAGAGAGGTCGCTCTTCGCGAGAGAGACGCGGCGGACATCCTGGCGGTCTCGATGATCGCGACCAACGTCGCGATACGTTCGACGCACGACGTCGACGACGCGCTCTACGAAGTATGGGTGGAGGGCGGCGACATTTCGGAGTTCCTGATCGAGGATGTCAGGCAGCGCATCGAGGGAACGACGGACCGTGGGGTCCTCTTGAGGGTCTCGCGCGTAGTGCCCGAGCCGGGGACCACGATCCAGTTCCCGGTGAGAAGCACTCCTCTGAAGGACTACCTCGA
>JALGZG010000340.1 GCA_025782345.1 bacterium
CCCGCCTCGAGCGCGCCGTGGTAGTCGCAGACACCGAAGCTCCGCGTCGCTCTGGCCACTGCATGGCCGAGCTCTGCCAGGAGCCACCGGTCGATGGTCGAAAGCTCCCGCTCAGCGCCCCCGTCGTAATCCTCCAGGCGCATGATCGCGAACTTGGACGCGTTCCACAGCTTGACCACGAGCTTGTGCCCGGCATCAAGCGGTTCCTCGGCGAGAATGGTGTCGGTTCCCAGTCTGGTCGAGCTGGCCCAGTAACGCACCACATCGGCGGAACGGTCCGCGACGATGTCGCTGGGAGCGGCGCCCGTTGCGCCCTTCGACTTGCTTATCTTCGCGCGGTCCGGATGCAGCGTGTGCCCGGAGATCATGGCCGTGCGCCATGGGATCTTCCCCTCGTTCAGCACGCCCTTGACCACGGTGTAGAACGCCCACGTCCGGATAATGTCGTGCGCCTGCGGCCGCAGATCCATGAGGTACTCGGGGCCGCCGTCGACTCCGTCCTTCTTGAAGCGCTCGACGCGGGAATCCTCTACTCGGGGCACGTCTCGACGGGCGGGTCGGCGACCGTCGGGTCGACGGGAAGCTGCGACTCGTCGGCGAGCACGACCTCTCCGCACGACTTGCAGACCCAGAGCGGGAACGGCACGCCGTAGTATCGCTGCCTGGAGATGCACCAGTCCCACGCGAGGTTCTCCACCCAGTTCCGGAAGCGGACCGCCATGAACTCGGGGCACCACTGGACCTTCGCTCCGGCGTCGAGAATCTGCTCCTTGATGTCGAGCACCCGGACGAACCACTGCGCGGCGACCGAGAACTCGATGCCTGTGCCGCACCGCTCGTGGACGTTCACGACGTGCGTGATGGGCCTCTGACCGCGCAGGCGGCCGGCAGCCGTAAGGTCCACGACTATCTTCTTCCGCGCCTCTCTGAGCGAGAGCCCCTCGTAGCCCGGTGCGAGTTCGTTCATGAGACCGCCCTCGTCGAAGACGATGCGCGTCCCTAACCCGTGCTCCTGCCACCATGCGATGTCCGTCGTGTCACCGAACGTGCAGCACATGACGAGGCCCGTGCCCTTCTCGGGGTCGGCTTTCTCGTCGGGCATGATCGGCACTTCGTGGCCGAAGATGGGAACGGTCGCGCTCTTCCCGATGAGCGCGGAGTAACGCTCGTCGTCCGGGTGCGCGAACATGGCGACGCACGCGGGCAGAAGCTCCGGACGTGTGGTCGAGATGACGAGGTCCTCGTCCCCCAGGCCGAATGCCACATCGTAGAAGACGGAATCGTGCTCCGCGTCCTCGATCTCCGCCTGCGCGATGGCCGTGTGACACTCGGGGCACCACAGCGTGGGCGCTTCCTTCCGGTAGACACGGCCTTTCTTGTAGAGGTCCAGGAACGAGCGCTGCGAGATCCGCTGGGAGCGCGGGTCGATGGTCGAGTAATCTTCCTCCCAATCAACCGAGAGCCCCAGGCTCTTCCAGAACGCGATGAAATCCACCTCGTACTGCTTCGTGAGTTCGAGGCACATCTCGACGAACTTCTCCCTGCCCACCTCCGTCGCCTTGACGCCCTTCTCCTTCTCGACCAGCCGCTCACTCGGGAGTCCGTTGTCGTCGAACCCGAACGGGTAGTAGACGTTGTGCCCGCGCATCCTCCAGTAGCGCGCGACCACCTCGGCCTGCACGTAGCTGAAGACGTGGCCAATGTGTATCTTCCCGGACACGGTGGGAGGCGGCGTGTCGATGCTGTAGATGGGACGGTCGGGGAACTTGTCGAACTTGTAGATCCCCCGTTCCTCCCAGTGGCGCTGCCACTTCTGCTCCAGCGGGCTTGTACTTCTTAGGAAGCTTCATGTGTCGTCCTCTCGATGCTGCGCAACAGAAAGGGCCCTCTCATTCCACGATTGGGAACGAGAGGACCCGAATGCGTCCTTCCCGCGGTACCATCCCGATTCCAGTGACCTGCGGCTGAACTGCTGCCACGCGGTTCCCTGGCACTCGATTGGGGCTGTGACGGGCCCACCCGTCCGAGCCTACGCGGGACCGCACTTCTAGAAGGCTCTCGCCTGTCGGTCCGTTCAGCCCGGCAGCTCCGGAGCGACCTTCGACCGGCGCCTGCCCGGGGCTCTCTCAACCATGGAGCCCCTCTCTCTTAGGGCGCGTTCCGGCCTACTCCTCTCCATGGCACCTCGCTGACAAGCGATTCGGTGGTCAGGAGAAGTGCCGAGATGCTGGACGCGTTCTGCAGGGCGATCCGGACGACCTTCTTCGGGTCCACAATGCCCGCCTCCAGCATGTCGACGTACTCGCCGGACTCGGCGTCGAAACCGAACGCCTTCTTACCTTCCTTCACGCGCTGGACAACGAGCGAACCCTCGTAGCCCGCGTTCGCAGCGATCTGGCGCATCGGCTCCTCGAGCGCGCGCCTGACGATATTGACGCCCATCTCCTGGTCGTTGTCCTCGACCTCGAGCTTGTCGAGCTTGGCGATGCAGCGAAGCAGCGCAACACCGCCGCCGGCGACAATGCCCTCTTCCGCCGCGGCACGTGTCGCGTGGAGCGCGTCGTCCACGCGTGCCTTCTTCTCCTTCATCTCGAGCTCGGTCGCGGCCCCGATCTTGAGAACCGCAACGCCGCCCGCCAGCTTCGCGAGGCGCTCCTGCAGCTTTTCCTTGTCGTAGTCGGACGTGGAATCCTCAATCTGACGCTTGATCTGCGAGATTCTGGCGCTGATGTCGCTCTTCTTCGCCGGGCCCTCGACGATCGTGGTGTCGTCCTTGGTGATGATGACCTTCTTCGCCGTCCCGAGGTCGGAGAGCGATAGCCCCTCCAGCTTTAGCCCTAGGTCCTTGGCGATGAACGTCCCGCCGGTCAGTATCGCGATGTCCTCAAGCATGGCCTTGCGCCGGTCACCGTAGCCCGGGGCCTTCACGGCCACGGCCGGAAGCACGCCACGGAGCTTGTTGACGACCAGAGTAGCCAGCGCCTCGCCCTCGACGTTCTCGGCGATGACGACCAGGGGCTTCCCGGACTGCGCGACCTTCTCGAGCAGCGGGACCAGGTCCTTCATGTTCGTGAGCTTGTCCTCGAAGATGAGGATGTGGGGGTTCTCGAAAACCGCCTCCATCGTCTGCGCGTCAGTGACGAAGTACGGTGAGATGTAGCCGCGGTCGAACTGCATGCCCTCGACGACCTCGAGCGTGGTCTCGATGCTCTTGGCCTCTTCGATGGTGATGGTCCCGTCGCGGCCGACCTTGTCCATCGCGTCCGCGATGAGTTCGCCGATGCTGTCGTCGTTGTTCGCGGAGATGCGCGCCACACTGAAGATCTCGTTCCTGTCCCTGACCTTGCGGGACATCTTGTCCAGCTCCTCGCAGACGACCTCGGTCGCCTTCTCGATGCCGCGCTTGACGTACATCGGGTTGGCGCCGGCCGTGACACTCTTCAGACCCTCGCGGAAGATCGACTCGGCGAGAATCGTGGCGGTCGTCGTCCCGTCACCGGCAACGTCGCTGGTCTTCGACGCTACCTCGCGCACCATCTGCGCACCCATGTTCTCGAAGCGGTTCTCGAGCTCGACTTCCTTCGCAACCGTCACGCCGTCCTTGGTGATCCTGGGTCCGCCCCATTTCCGGTCCAGTACGACGTTCCTACCCTTGGGACCCAGCGTGACCTTGACGGTGCGGCTCAGCTGCTCGATGCCCCGGAGGATGGCCTGCCTGGCCTCCTCACCGTAGAGAAGCTCCTTCGCTCCCATGCGACTGCTCCTTTCCTCACAGAAATGCCGTTGGTAGGCAGA
>JALGZG010000382.1 GCA_025782345.1 bacterium
CCGCTGTGGGATGATGTTCGTCACCGAGCGATGGCTCGGCGGCACACTCACCAACCTCCGGACCATACGCCAGAGCATCAGGCGCCTCGAGGATGTCGAGCGCATGGCCGAGGACGGCACCTACAATCTCATCTCGAAGAAAGAGATCCTCCAGCTCGAGAGAGAAAAGGCCAAGCTCGTCAAGGTCCTCGACGGAATCCGGACCATGGGCAAGCTCCCCGGCCTGATCTTCATCCTGGATACCCGCAAGGAGAAGATCGCCCAGAGCGAGGCGAACAAGCTCGGGATCCCGATCGTCGGAATCTGTGACACGAACTCCGATCCGGACAAGATCGAATTCCCGGTTCCTGGCAACGACGACGCGCTCCGGTCGATCAGGTTCTTTGCGTCGTTCATCGCGGACACCGTGCTGGAGGTCAGGACGACCTCCCTCGAGGGCGCGGATGCTGTCGAGCCGGCCGTCGTTGCGACCGGCGGCGAGAGCGGTGAAGCCACGCCTCAGGCGCAGTAGACAGCATCTGAGCGCTCTTCGCACATCTTACGTCACACACATCATTGGAGAATGGAATGGGCATTTCCGCTGCTCAGGTGAAGGAGCTCCGGGAGAAGACCGGAGCGGGTATGATGGACTGCAAGGCCGCGCTGCAGGAGACCGGTGGCGACGTGGAGAAGGCCGTCGACCACCTGCGCAAGGAGGGGATACTGAAGGCCGCGAAGAGGGCCGAGCGCGCGACGGGCCAGGGCCTCATCGCTTCCTACGTCCACGCGGGGTCGAAGTTGGCCGTGCTTGTCGAGATCAACTGTGAGACCGACTTCGTGGCCAAGACGGACCTCTTCCAGACGTTCTCGAAAGACGTTGCCATGCACGTGGCCGCCCAGAGTCCTCTGGTCGTACAAAGGGAGGAGCTTTCCCAGGACGTGCTCGAGCGCGAGAGGAGCATCTACACGGAACAGGCTCTGGCGTCCGGCAAGCCCGAGAATATCGTCGCCAAGATAGTGGACGGCAAGGTAGGGAAATACTACTCTGAGGTCTGCCTGTTGGAGCAGCCGTTCGTGAAGGACACGGACATCACCGTCGGCGATCTCCTAACGCAGACGATCGCTACCCTGGGCGAGAATATCCGTATCGCGCGCTTCGTCCGGATGGAGCTGGGCGAGAACGCGCCGGAGGGCCAAGAGGAAGCCTCAGGTGCCTGCTGCGTATAGACGCGTAGTTCTGAAGGTCAGTGGAGAATCTCTCCTGGGCGAGGGCGGCGCACCCGTGTCACGGGAGTCCGCCGTGCGACTGGCGATGGAGATCAAGTCCGCCGCGGACACCGGTGCAGAGATAGGTGTCGTGATAGGAGGCGGCAACATCCTACGGGGTATCGCGGTGGCCGCCCGGGGGGCCGACCGCGTCGCTTCCGATCTTGCAGGAATGGCAGCGACCCTGGTGAACGGGCTCGTGCTCAAGGAAGCGCTTGAATCGCTGGGGCAGAAGGCCGCGCTCATGAGTGCGATTCCCTGCGGCCGGATTGCGGAGCCGTTCGACCACAGGGTGGCCGATTCCCATCTGTCGGGGGGCGCCGTCGTCATCTTCGGCGCCGGTACGGGCAACCCGTTTTTCAGCACAGACACCGCCGCCGTTCTGCGAGCAGCCGAGACCGGAGCCGACGCGCTCCTCAAGGCCACGCAGGCCGACGGCGTCTACGACTCGGACCCCGCCAGGAACCCTGACGCGGTCCGTTTCGCAAGCGTGACCTATCAGGAGATGCTTGAGAAGCGGCTTATGGTCATGGATATGACCGCCGTGTCGTTGGCCAGGGAGCAGGGAGTGCCCTTGGTCATTTTCGCTCTCGCGGCGCCAGGCAACATCGCCAGGGCGGTCGCGGGAGAGCCGATAGGAACCACCGTCAAGGGAGGCTAGTCGATGGACGAGCTCTTCGCTGATGCCGGGAACAGGATGGAGAAGGCCGTCGAGGCAGTCAGAAGGGAGTTCGCGAAGATCCGCACGGGGAAGGCGACCGTGGCGCTTCTGGACGGAGTCAAGGTCGAGTATTACGGGAGCGTGGCCCCTCTGAGACAGGTGGCCAACATCAGTGTTCCTGAGGCACGCCTTCTGGTCGTTCAGCCATGGGACAGGAAGATAATCGGGGACATAGAGAAGGCGATCCGTTCGGCCGACCTGGGCCTGAACCCGTCGAGCGATGGCAATCTCATCCGCGTGCCCATCCCGGCCCTGACCGAGGAGAGGCGCAAGGAGATGGTGCGCTACGTGCACAAGCTTGCCGAGGAGGGCCGCGTCGCGGTTCGGAACGTCCGGCGCGATGTCAACGAGACTCTCAAGAAGAAGCACAAGGACGGCGAGATATCCGAGGACGACTTCCACCGTGCTCGTGACAAGACCGTCCAGGACATGACCGACGAGCGCATCCACGAGATTGACCACGTCCTCGCGGCGAAGGAAACTGAGTTGATGGAAGTCTGACACGGGCGCTCTGACGCCCGTTCGGGTCGATTGGCAGTATCAGCAGTCAGGAGAGCTCTTCACCAGGAGGTAGTGAGTGGCATACGTGATTACCGACGAGTGCACGGCGTGTGGCGCTTGCGTCAGCGCGTGCCCGGTCGAGGCGATCTCCGAGGGCGAGAAGAAGTACGTCATCGACCCGGAAGCCTGCACCGACTGCGGGCTGTGCGCCGAAGAGTGCCCGTTCGATGCCATCGAGCCGGGCAAGTAGGGCGCAGGTTCTGCACGAGGCGACCATTTGGGGGACGGCTGGCGATGGTCGGCCGTCCCCGCGTTTCACCCCGAAGCGATGCCGGCAGAGGCAACTGTTGCAGACATGACACGGAAGAAGCCAGACCTTACCTCAGGGAAGCTCGCGCTTGACCGCGACCTCCTGCCGCGCCACGTGGCCATCATCATGGACGGCAATGGCAGGTGGGCTCGGAGGCGCGGCTTGCCGCGTGTCGCGGGACACGCGGCCGCCAGCGCGTCCGTGAGAGACGTGGTGGCCGCCGGCGCCGAGCTCGGGCTAACGGAGCTCACCCTCTACACGTTCTCGATGCAGAACTGGACCCGGCCGAGATCCGAGGTCGCGGGCCTGATGCATCTTCTCGACCAGACCCTGCGTGAGCAGATCGACGACATGGACGGGGACAACATCCGTCTGAACGCGATCGGTCGTCTCGACCGCCTTCCGAAATACGTGCGCAGTCGCCTGGACGCGAGCGTCGAGCGGTTGTCCGGCAACACGGGTCTCAGATTGAACCTGGCCATCAGCTACGGGGGGCGCGCCGAGATCCTGGACGCCGCCCGCGGGATCGCGGAGGCGGCGTGCCGGGGCGACGTGCGGCCGAGAGATATAGACGAAGACATCTTCCGTGGTTTCCTGTACTCTCCCGATGTTCCCGATCCTGACTTACTGATCCGCACGAGCGGGGAGCAGCGCATCAGCAATTTCCTGCTGTGGCAGATAGCCTACAGCGAGATATACATCACGAAGGTGCTGTGGCCCGACTTCCGCAGGCGCCACCTGTATGAAGCTCTGGCCGACTACCAGCGGCGCGACCGTCGTTTTGGCGGCATCGGCGGCGCCTCGTCGAAGAGGCGGTAGAGCATGGGTATCAACCAACGGCAGCTGACAGCGCGGCTTCTGACAGCATCGGTCGGTGTGCCCGTCACGGTCATTTGTTCGCTCGTGGGCGGCATCCCGTTCCTGCTGGCCATGAACCTCGTGATCGGGGTCGGCCTCTTCGAGTTCTACCGCATGATGGAGGCCAAGGGCATCAGGCCGTTCAAGACCGTCGGGGTCGCGGCCGGCCTGGTAGTATCCTGGTACGTCTACTTCCAGGGCGGTGTCTTCTCGGGGCTCTTCATCACTCTGATGCTCATCACAATTATGGGGATGGAGCTCTTCAGACGTGACGGGGAATTCGCCGTCTTTCACATATCGACGACCATTCTGGGTGTCTTCTACGTCGCCTGGCTCGGCAGCCACATCATCCTTCTGAGGCGGCTCGGCGAGGGTGTCGTGGGTGCGGACCTGGGCGGGTTCTTCGTTATCTTCGCCTTCGCCCTGGCGTGGGGGACCGACACGGGCGCCTACTTCATCGGGAATGCCATTGGTAAGAGGAAGCTTCTCCCTCGAGTAAGCCCGGGCAAGTCGGTCGAGGGCGCTCTGGGCGGCGTCGTGGTCGCGGTCGTAGTTGCCTTCATCGCCAGGGCCACGATCGTTCCGCTTCTGACAGTCGTGGACGTACTGGTGCTCGGCCTGACCGCCCCGGTCATGGGCGTTCTCGGAGATCTTGTTGAATCACTGATGAAACGCGACGTCCGGATCAAGGACACGTCGCACGCGCTGCCGGGGCACGGGGGGATGCTCGATCGTTTCGACAGCGTCCTGTTCGTTGCTCCGTTCGTCTACTACTACCTGAGGTTCCTGGTGGTGTAGTTGGCCGGTCCAGGCGGTTCGCACAACACAACCTGGAGGGGAGTGCTCTATCTCGTCACGCAAGCGCATAGCAGTTCTCGGGTCCACGGGCTCGGTCGGACGGAGCGTACTGTCGGTCGTCGAGTCTAATCCGGACGTCTTCGAGATTGTGAGTCTCTCCGCCTTGAAGAGCGCAGAACTCCTCGCCGTACAGGCGAAGCAGTTCGGTGTCCCGAGAGTCGCCATCGGTAAGGAAGCAGCCGGCGATGCGGCACTGGAGGGGGACCTCGAGGTCGGAGTGGGCGAGGAGGCGCTCGTGGCGCTGGCGTCCGATCCCGAGGCGGATCTCGTGGTGAACGCGCTGGTCGGCACGGCCGGCCTGCCCGTGACCGCGGCCGCGGTCAGGGCGGGCAAGAGGCTGGCCATCGCCAACAAGGAGTCGCTCGTGATGGCGGGTGGGCTCGTTACGAGCCTCGCCGGTCGGACGGGCAGCGAACTGATACCGGTCGACAGCGAGCACAGTTCCATATTCCGTTGTCTCAGGGGGACCGCGTCCGGCGAGGTCACCGGTATCGTGCTGACGGCTTCCGGCGGCCCACTGCGTGATCTGCCTGTCGACGAGATGGGATCTGCTGCCGTCGAGGCGGTTCTGTCGCACCCCACCTGGGACATGGGTGAGAAGATAACGGTCGATTCCGCCACGCTCGTCAACAAGGCGATGGAGGTTCTGGAGGCCATGTGGCTCTTCGACCTGCCACTGGAGCGGATCGACGTGGTCGTGCATCGGGAGTCCGTGGTGCACTCCCTCGTCCGTCTTCGTGACGGCAGCCTTCTGGCGCATCTCGGTTCGCCCGACATGCGCGTTCCCATCCAGTACGCGCTCTTCTACCCCGACGCGCCCGGAGTCTCGTTCGATGAGTTCCGGCCGCAGGAGATGGGGACGCTGAACTTCGGGCCCGTCGAGCCCGAACGTTACCCTTGCTTTGGCCTGATCCTTGCGAGTGCACGTGAAGGCGGGACTTCACCGACTACCGCGGTGGCGGCCGACGAGGTCGCCGTCGGTGCGTTCCTCGAGCGCAGGATCCGCTTCGGTGACATCGCCACCGTTATTGCCGGAACTCTGGACGTGGAGGGGACCGGCCCCGCCAAGGACCTGGCCGCCGTCTTCGAGGCCGAGCGGAGCGCCAGGGCCACGGCTGCTGAGATCGTCAATGACATCGCCGGTCGCGCGGCCCACGGGCCCGCGGGCACGGCGTCCACCACCGGCCACTCCGGAGTCTGACGCTGATGATACGCTTCTACCTCTACGCGATAGTGTTCAATCTGGGGATCCTCATCTTCGTGCACGAAGTGGGGCACTATCTGGCCGCGCGGGCCTCGGGTGTTACCGTTGAGCGCTTCTCGATGGGCTTCGGCCCGCGCATCCTCAAATTCACACGCGGCGCGACGGAGTACGCCATCTCCGTGATTCCATTCGGCGGCTACGTGAAGATGGCGGGCATGGAGCAGTCGGCCGAGGACGATGCGCCGGAGCTCGGTCCCGACACGTTCCTCCGCAAGCGCATCGGCATTCGGGCCATCATCGTCGCGGCGGGACCGATCACGAACCTCGTCTGGGCCGTGCTGGTCGCCACCGGTCTTCTCCTGTTCACGGG
>JALGZG010000300.1 GCA_025782345.1 bacterium
CGCCTTCAGCTGGCGCGACAACAACGGTGTGACCCCGGCCGACAACCAGCTCGACTGTGGATCGTGCTGGGCGTTCGGCGCCTGCGGGTCCACCGAGGCTCACGTTCTCATCAATGAGGGAGTCACGCTCGACATCTCCGAGCAGCAGTCGATCGACTGCAACTTCCAGGGATCGGACTGCGATGGCGGCAACCCGGCGCACGCTTTCCAGCTCCACCAGGATCCCGGCGCCGTCCTGGAGACGTGCCTGCCCTATCGTGCGGAGAACGGCACCTCCTGCAGGCAGAACCTCTGCGACAAGGTGGCCATCATCGACGGTCAGGCGACCATCTCGTACAGCATCGCGAGCCTGAAGTACGCGTGTGAGACCTACGGGCCTCTCTCGGTCGGGATGTGCGTCTACGTCAAGAACAGCTGGGGCACCGGCTTCGGCGACAGCGGGTTCTTCTGGATCAAGTACAACAGCTGCTGGATCGGGTTGGGAGCGCGGCGCCCGGTCAATGCGCACGTGCCCAAGGTGCGCCTGGTACCCGACGAGTTCGCGACCATCCAGAGCGCCGTCGATAACGCCCAGCGCGGCGACATCATCAAGGTGGCGGGTGGAGCGTACAGCGGCACCGTGACTCTCACGGACTATCTGTCCGTCTACGGCGGGTACGACCCGACGTTCACGACCCGCGACCCCGACACGTATCCGACCGTGATCGACGCCGGCGGCACGGGCGAAGGCATCACCTGCCTGGGCCACGACCACATGGTCATAGACGGGTTCGAGATCAGGAACAGCGGTGCCAGCTCGTACGGCATACAGATCAAGAACAGCGGCATTCTCGTGCGCGACTGCGAGGTCCACGATTGCTGGCGCGGGATCGGCGTCATCTATGGGACCGCCTCCACAGAGGAGGACGCGGTCATCGAGTTCTGCGAGCTGTACGACAACACGGACGCCGGCCTGTTCATCAACAACGCCGACAACCCGCTGGTACAGGTCAGGTACAACGCCATTCACGACAACGGGGCCGACGGCATCTACTCGAATGTCTCGTCGGTCGAGATCCGCAACTGCACGATCGCCACGAACACTGGCGGCAACGGCATCAGCGTGAACGGTGGCAGCGCGACGATCAAGAACGGCATCATCGCCGGCAACGGGGGTTACGGCATCCTCTGCTCCAGTGTGACCCCCGTGATCGACTACAACGACGTGTGGGACAACACCAGCGGGGGCTACAGTGGCTGTTCGGCGGGCGCTCACGACATATCTGTGGACCCCATCTTCTGCGACGCGGTCTCCGGAGATGTCTCGGTGCACGCCAGCTCACCGACGCTCGGTGCCGGTGCCGGCGGCGTCAATCAGGGCGCGCTGGGCATCGGTTGTCCCGAGGGCCCGCAGAACCTCAACGTAGCCCAGAACGGTGCCTCGCTGGAGCTCTCCTGGAGCATTCCCCCGGAGGCGCGCGTCGACGTCGACTACTACATCGTCTATAGAGACTCGTCGCAGGTGCCGCTCACGGCCATCGCGACTATCGATGCCCCGACCACGAGCTTCATCGATATCACGATCCCGCCCTGCGAGACCTACAACTACTGGGTCTCGGCGGTCGACATCGGCGGGCTCGAGGGCGCGCCGTCGAACCGGGTTGCGGAAGAGCTGTGCTACGACGGTCCGACGGGACTGGCCGTCACGTTCACCGAGGGAGCGAACGAGCTCTCGTGGATCTCGGGAGCGGGGCCCATCGACTACTACGTCATCAAGCGTGGCAACGAGCTGGCCGCTCCGGATTCGGTTGATTGGGTGCCGGCCGTGGAGACGTCGTACGTCGACGACACCTCCGGGAATTGCCCTCGCGACAACTACGCGTATTCGGTGCTTCCGGTCTACGACACCAGTTGGCACGGAGTGCCGTCTTTTGACGTCTCAGTCGACCCGGCTCCGTCGCCTCCATCGGGCATAATCGCCGAGTGGATCGGCAGTGACATCCAGCTGACGTGGGAGCCCAACTG
>JALGZG010000132.1 GCA_025782345.1 bacterium
AAAGGTGAGTTCATGGTGCTCTTCGGCGCCATGGAGGCGTTCTTCGTGCTGTTCGGCGTGGCATTCGCGATTCTGCTCGACAGAGTCCCTCTGGCTCTCATCAACATACCGCACAAGCACTACTGGTTCTCGCCCGAGAAGCGGGAGGAGAGCCTGGAGTTCATGAAGAACCAGATCCTCTGGATACAGACCGCGACGCTCGGCTTTTTCGTGGCTATCGCACAGTTCATATTCAGAGAGAACCTGGGCAGCGCTCCGCCCAGGCTCTCTGGTAGCTTCTGGTATGTGCTGATCGCGTTCGTCGCCGCGATACTGTGGTTCAGCCTTAGAATCGTCCTCCGATTCCGCGCGCCCAGAGAACGGGCGCTCCTCTAGGCGACGGGGCCGAGTCTTGCTTACTCGCCCGTCGTGAGCTCGACGCTCCCGTCCGCTGTGCTGACGCGAACGAGTCCCCCACCCGTGCCGACCCTGCCCGATATCCTGTGCTCGCCGCTCTCCGTCTCGGTCTCACCGTCGAGGTCAATGTCAACGCGACCGTCGTCCATCGTCACCAGATACTGGAACGAGAGCTCTCTTCCCAACCTGATAGTCACGTCGCCGTCGTCCGTCGTCACGTTGACGTGTATGTCGGCGTCGCTCGTGATGTCCAGGTCGACGCTGCCGTCCTCGCCCCGCACATCGACGACCGACGTCGTTACTCTGCTCAAGGTGACATCGCCGTCGTCGACCGTGGCCTCGAAGTTCCCCTCGCTGTCGGATATCCGGATGTCCCCGTCCTCGAGTGCGAAGAGCGCGTGGGTGAGAGTGCTATTCGTGATGGCCACGTCGCCGTCGTCGCCCCTGACGACGAGATCACCAGACAGCTCGGCAAGGCGAATGTCGCCGTCTTCTATCCATATCTCCGTGTTCCCGTTGACGACATCACTGAACTTAACGTCACCGTCATCGACCCTGCACTCTATGTCCGCTCGCCACCCAGACAGTTCCAGGTCGCCGTCGTCTCCATGTAGATCGAGGATGACGTAGCTCGGTGCCTTGATCGTGTAGGTGTACTCGTACTCGTTCATCGCGCGGAAGAAGTAGACCCCGGACGAGGAGCCCTCTACTCCACGGACCGTTACTCTGTCATCGGTGTGTCTGAACTCGACATCGAAATCGGGCTCCGTTCCGAACCCTATCGCCTTCACGTCGGCGCGGTAGCGCACCACGACGTCTATGACGTCCTGGTCCCACGGGGTGATGGTCACGTCGCCGTCGCCGTAGTCGAGGCGGAGGACGACTCCCTCACTGAGATGAACACGCGACCACGACCAGCAGGCAGCTCACTCCAACACGGATCACCGTTCTCATCTTCCCTTGCCTCCTTGGGGCCCAATCGGCACACACATGCGCACGCCACGAGCGCCTCAGCCCTGGCGAGCCGCTTCATTGCCAGTGTCGCACACATCTAAGGACTACCAGGCCCCTTCTCGGGTTTCAAGGCCGCCTTTCACATGATAGAATGTAGCTTCCGCGACAATCCAACCAGGAGGAACCACATGTCCGACACGCAAGTCAAGCTCCCCCACTGGGACCTGTCAAACGTCTACAAGGGCCTCGAAACGGACGACTTCGAAGCCGGCATAATCACACTCGACAGTCAGTTGAAGAAACTGGAGGGTCTGGTCGAGCAGCACGGCGTTGGACGACTCGAGCAGCCCCCCTCGGACATCGATGCGACGGCCGGCGTTCTCGATGAGTTCATCTCGCTACTCAATGAGATGCTCATGCACTACGGCTCGCTCCGCGCGTACGTGCAGAGCTTCATCACAACGGATTCCTACAACAAGATGGCCGCGCGCCGCGGGAGCGAACTCGAGCAGGTAGGCGTCCGCGTGGACCGGCTCTACGTTCGGTTCGAGGCCTGGGTCGGTTCCCTCGCACCCGTCCTCGATGCCGCGTGCGACAAAGCGCCCGTCGCGCGCGAGCACAGGCTCGCTCTCAAAGACATAGTCGACCAGAGCCGCTTCCGTATGGACACGGAGCTCGAGGATCTCGCCTCCGAACTGCTTCTGTCCGGCGGCGGCGTGATGCACAAGCTGCAGGGGACCGTGACCAGCCAGCTCAAGGCCCCGTTCGAGCGGGACGGGAAGACCGAGATGCTCCCGATGACCATGATCAGAAACCTGGCGGGCGACCCCGACGAGGGCGTGAGGAAGCGCGCGTACGACGCCGAGCTTGTGGCCTGGGAGTCGGTGCGAGAGCCGGTGGCGTTCGCCCTAAACGGTGTCAAGGGGACCTCGATCACGCTCGCGAAGCGGCGCGGCTTCGACAGCGTGCTGCACGCGTCTCTGGAGATGAACAAGATGGATCAGGCGACGCTCGACGCGCTGTTGGGCTCGATGAAGGACAGCTTCCCGATGTTCCGCAGGTTCTTCCGCAGCAAGGCGAAGAAGCTCGGCAAGGAGAAGCTCCCGTGGTGGGACCTCCTCGCCCCAGTGGGCAAGGTTGAGCTGGAGTACACGTGGGACGAGGCCAGCGACTATATCGTGGAGCAGTTCGGCACCTTCAGCGACGAACTGGCAGACTTCGCCCGATATGCGTTCGATCACAACTGGATCGACGCCGAGCCGCGTGACGGAAAGCGCGGCGGCGCGTTCTGCATGGGGGTTCGCTCGGTAGACGAGTCCCGCATCCTCGCCAACTTCGACGGCAGCTTTGACCGGCTGGGCACGCTGGCGCACGAGCTGGGCCACGGCTTCCACAACCACTGCCAGAAGGGACTCCCCTCGCTGAGGCGGGGCTCGCCCATGACGCTCGCGGAGACGGCGTCCATCTTCTGCCAGACCATCGTGTTCAACGCGGCGCTGGACAAGGCTCCGGATGAGGCTCAGGTCGGCATCCTCGACAATCAGCTCACGGATGCGTCTGGGGTCATCGTCGATATCTACTCAAGGTTCGTATTCGAGTCGGAG
>JALGZG010000139.1 GCA_025782345.1 bacterium
AACGTCCAGGTTGAAGTGCTGACGCATACCGACGATCGGGCTGTAGTAGACGTAGCCCTTGTCCTTGAGCTCTGGCGAGATCTCGGCCGCGGCCTTGCCCTTGGGCTTCGACGTGATAGCGCCGAAGAGGCCCAGCCGGTGCTTCTCGAGAAGGGCGATCGTCCTGTCGGGCAGGGCGTTCCCCTCGTTCTTCCAGAACTCCCATCCGATGTCGGCGTGAACGTAGTCCGCCTCGAATCCCACGGCCTCGAGGACCCGCAGGGCCTCGGGCAACACGGTCTGACCGATACCGTCCCCGGGCATCGTGACGATCGTGTGCTTCGCCATCAACTACCTCCTCAGTTGGAAGAACAGCTCGCAGTCATGTGCCTTCTCTCGCGCCAGCTCCCGGCTCACCATCTCTCCAAAGCGCTTCATGCCCTCCCGGATGCTCTCGGGAGAAACCATGCTGAAGCTCGCCCTCATGCAGTTCTTGAGCGCGCCCGTCGTTGAGAATGCGCCGCCGGGCACCAACAGCACTTTGAGTTCCTCGCACTGCTCATCGATCATGCGGCGCGCATCGCACGCGTCAGGCAGCACGAACCAGATGAACATCCCCTCCGTGGGGACATTGAACGTGACCGCGGGCGGCAGGGACTCACCTGCGCCCTCGATCATAGCATCGCGGTTCGTGCGGTAGAACTCGCAGTTCTTCTTTATGTGTGCGCGAAACGCGTCGTGCCCCGCGGACGTCATGTACTTATGAAGAAGTGCCTGAATGAACGTGCTCGTGTGGAGGTTCGACGACTGCTTGAAGAGCACGAACTGCCGAATGATCTCAGCCCGCCCGGACGCGTAGCCGATCCGCAGCCCCGGCGCGAAGATCTTCGAGAAGCTGTCCAGCCTGACGACACGCCCCTCCGTATCCATCGACTGGAGCGACGGCAGCACCGGTGAGTCACCCAGCTTCACGAGCTGATACGGGTCGTCCTCGAGCACCAGGACGTCGAAGTGCTGTGCAATACGCATCATGTGCTCACGGCGCGGCTGCGACAGCGCCACGCCGCCGGGATTGTGACCGCTCGGCACGGTGTAGATGAACTTGGGCAGTCTGTCGCCGGCGTCGGCGATGCGACTGAGTTCGCTCTCGAGCGCCACCGTATCCATGCCGTCCTCGTCGAGCGGCACAGCGACGAAGTTACCAGTGAACGACTTGAACGCCGACAGCGCGCCCGGATACGCGGGCTCGGAGAGCGCGATCGAGTCGTCCGGGTCCGCAAACAGGTAGGGCATGATGAAGAGGCTCTCCTGGCTCCCGTTCGTGACGACGAGCTGCGACGCGTCGAGTTCAACCCCGTCCTTCTCGCGATGCCAGGCGATCAGCTCTTCCCGCAGCCCCGCGTGGGCGTCCGAGGCGCCGTACTGCGAGGCGACCGTGAGTTCCGAACCCTCGAGCGAGCTTTTCGAGCCGTCCTTGAACCGCACGTCAACACGGTCGAAGACGAACGTGTCTGGGTTCGGGTAACCTCCGCCCAGCGAGATCATATCCTCTATCTTCAGATACTTGAGAAGCTCGCGGATGGGCGAGGGCTCCTTGCCCTTTGCCCGGCGTGCCAGCAATCTGTCGAGATCCGGCAACACGTCCTCCCGTAGCAGTTGACTTCGAAGGGCACCGCCCCGAGGCAAACAAACCGCCCCAGGAACTGCGTCGAGGCGGATCGTGGGGGCGCCCGAGGAGTGCCGAGGACACCACAGCACGCGAGTATATCGCGCCCCGGACCCCGGGTCAAGATTCAGAACCAGGGCCCCCCGGGGGCCGCTCGGCCGATGCCCCGTCTCAGCGACCCCGTACTCTCCTGCGGTTGGACAGGAGCACGATGTCCTTCAGCGCCTGCTCGCTCGTCGCCGCCATCCAGCGCTCCTCGAAATCAGCGCCGCTGACGACCTGCGCGATCGCCGACAGAGCCCAGAGATGAAGGCCGCGCTCGTCCCCCGTCCCGACCAGAACAAACGCGACGTGGACCAGGGGCTTCCCCTCGGCCAGCG
>JALGZG010000383.1 GCA_025782345.1 bacterium
CCAGACTTCTTCGTCCAGCACGCCGTCGATCCTGATCTCGTTATCGACCTTCGGAATGCGCCGCGGCGTTTTGACCGGCCGCTCCCCGTCGGCCCCCGCTGCGGGAACCGCCGTGAGCAGCGGGAGCACGAGACCCGCAACCACTGCTGCGATTACCGTGGGTCCTGCGAGCCCGCCTCCGCACCGCATCGGTACACACCTATCCGTTAGCAGTATCAGCTACTCTTCCTCCTGTGGGGGTGTTCGTCCGGTTAGTCCGAAGCTCAGAGCGAACTCCGGGATGGCGCCTGTGACTGCTGCTTAAGGCCGCGGGGCACGCGCGTTCGATCGCGACAGACGACCGTTATGAGGGGGGACTGAGCACGAGCGCTGCACGCGCCACCGCGGCTCTTCTCTTGTCAAGTGACGCGAAGGCGAACTCGGTGCTGCTCAGTCGCGTCGTTACTTCTTCGACCCCCGGATGGCCCGTTGGGTTTAACCTGGTTTGCGTTCACCGCACCGCCCGGCCGCTCCTACAGCACCCAGGCGTAGCCTATCTTGGCGAAGAAGGTCCTGTCTCTCTGAGTCAGGTCCATCTCCGCGTCGCCCTCGTGGTTGTCCGAATAGCCCAGGTAGACAACCGTCTGGGGATTGAGCTTGTACGAGAACAGGACCTGGCTGGCGAAGTGCCTCTCCCTCGAGTCTCTGCCGTCGGTGTACAGGTCGGTGTTGAAGTCGTAGTCCTCGTACTGGAGGATGGCCCTGAGGAACGTGCGCCTGGTGAACTGGTAGGCCGCTCTCACGTAGGTGATGTTGGCCGTGTAGAGCCTGCCCTCGTCGACGTCGAGCTGCTCGTACTCGTGCGCCAGTGCGACGTCGAGGCGCGGGTCGATTTCCCCGGCCAGAGAGCGGTGCCTATCCAGACGCGGTTCTCATCGTACTCTGCACCGTCGAACATGTTCCTGCCGATGACGCCGTAGACGTTGACCTCGGACCTCAGAGGCCCCGCATAGTTGAGCCAGCAGTCGAAGAAGCTCTCGAGCATGTCGCCGTCCAGCTCCTCGTTGTGGACGTATCCGAAGCCCGAGTTGAGATCCGTGTACCAGTGTCCTGCCTCCGTCCTCCATGCGTGTGACCAGCCCGTTCTGGCCTGGCGGAAGTCCGTCCGAGGACGGAAGCCCATGTCGGCGCGGAAGCCGTCGGCGATCTCTCTGTAAGCGAACCACCAGTCGAACGTGGCGCTGTCGTGATTGTACTCGGCGTCGTAGGCCATTCCGTCGAACTCACCTTCCGGCTGGCCCGCGTCGGCGGCGAAGTCGTCGGGGTAGTCCGTTCGCGAGCCGAGCACCTGGAACTGGAGCCTGTCTGATGGAGTGAACCTGAGGTTCCCGTCTACTCCCCCGACGAGATTCCTGTAGCCGTCGCCGTCGCGCGCGGTGACGACGAAGCCCGCGGTCGATGCCGAGGCGAGGTCCATGCGGTAGCGCACGGCCGCGTTCGTCACCCCCTGGTCGAGAGATGCGGCCCACGACCTCTGACTGCCGGGGACGATCAGATTGGTGATCTCGTCCCGCACGACGAACGCGCCCAGAGCGTTGGAGCCCTCCTTGCCCGTCATCTTCAGCCCCCAGCTGGGGTCGGCGATCGTCCTCGTGTAGACCGGGTTGAGCTGCATCTGGAAGTGTTCCATGCCCTCCAGGAAGAACGGTCGCTTCTCCTCGTAGAAGAGCGCGAACTGCGTGTTGGCCTCCAGCTGGAACGCGTCCGCCTCCACCTGAGAGAAGTCGGGGTTCGCGGCCCCCGAGAGCACGAGGTTCGGGGTGATACCCCAGCGCGCGGTAAGGCCCGGTTCGAACTGGCTGTCCGCGTTCTGGAAGCTCCCGCTCGGGAAGTCCTGCCGCTCCTGCGTGGCGAAGCCTGACAGCGTTGGATCAAGCTCGATGTTCCTGCCGGGCGTGGCGCCGGCAAAGCCCCTGAACTTGGCGACCTGACACAGGTAGCAGGTCTCGTCTCTGTCCCGCGGCATGTGCGACATGCGGTAATCGAAGTCCCTCGAGTACTTGCGTCCGAACCCGATCCCCCAGACCTGTTTCCCCTCGCTCCGCTGGAACCTGAGCGAACTGAACGGAACGGCGACCTCCACGACGTAGCCCTCGTCGGTGATGCGGCCCTCGGAGTCCCATATGGTGTCCCAGGCGGGGTCTCCCCCGCCCATGCCGTAGGAGTCCAGCGCGTCGCCCTGAATCCCGAACGGGTTGACGAAGAACATACAGCCCCGGCGCTGGTCGTTGAACGTGTCGAGGGTGAACGAGAGCCGGTCGTCGTCGTACATGTTGTCGCGGTCGGTGATGTTGGCGCAGATCGCGGAGGGATCGGGGTCGTACGCCCGGAAGGCGACGTAGAGGTGCGTCTTGCTGGATGCGAGCAGGACCTCCGTTCGTACCTTAGGCTCGATGTTCTCCCCCGGGCTCGTTTCGTAGTCGA
>JALGZG010000078.1 GCA_025782345.1 bacterium
TATCTGACCATCACCATGGTTGACGATTCGGTCGCGGCCGGCGTGGACAGCCTGCAGAAGTAGACGCCGGAGGCGGCCCGGGTCCCGGAGTCCGTTCTCCCGTCCCAGACGGCGCTGTGCGGACCGCGTGTCAGGTGCTTCTGAACGAGCGTTCTGACCAGGCGGCCGGCGGTGTCGTAGATGGCGATCTCCACGCGACAGGCCTCCGGCAACGCGAACGAGATGGTCGTCCGTGGGTTGAAGGGGTTCGGGTGGTTCGCGCGGAGGAGCGCCGTCCCGGCGGGGTCTTCTCCCCCGCCTTCATGGACCCCCGTCGGGTAGAGCATGACACCCTGCACCCAGTCGGCTTCCAGGCGGGCGGCGTCGTTGCCGCCTTCCGATCCGTCCTCCAGCGTGTCGCCGCCGGCCTCGTTCATGCGCCAGTAGGCGGCGAGGCCGGGCTCGTCGCCGAAGAGAGGATAGTCGCGCCCGAATTGGATGTCATCGGGTTCGCGGACCACGTTCCACACGCTGACCTCATCGATGTCGCCCTCGAATCCCTTGTTCAGTGTGGAGATGTTGCCGAGCAGCAGATCGTCGGTGGCGTTGTCGGCGATTCCGCCCGAAGGCGCCACTGTGTGCGACACGGTCTGTTCCACGCCGTCGATCCACATCCGGACCGTGCTCGTTGTGGTGTCGTAGGTCGCGGCGACGTGCTGCCACTCGTCCAGGACCATCGAGCCCGCCGGTGTAAGCGACATGCTCGCCGTCCCGTCTCCGTGCCCGAGCGCCAGACACAGGCTGTTGTCGTTGTACAGGGCATGGACCCCGACGAGCTGAAGCGATATCGGTCCCTTGCTGAGCACCTGGCCGAATCCCATCTGCCCGAACGGGAACCCTCCCCAGTCGTAGGGGTTGACCCACGCCTCCAGCGTCAGGCCGCCCTTGAGGTTCAGGGCCGGCGTCGCGGGGCAGACGGCCCTCGCGGCGCCGCCATCGAACCCGAGCGCGCTGCTCTCGTCGAACACGAGCAGTTCGTCTTCGAGCACCACCGATGGAGTGAAGGACCCGTATGAGACCACCAGTCTGACCGAGTACGCGCCTGGGGTGTCGTAGGTCCAGACCGCATTCTGTCCCGTCGTGTCGGTCGAGCCGTCGTCGTCGACGTCCCAGGACCACAGTGTCGGAGCGGCGCCGGGCGCGGTCCCTGCGAGCTCGACGGCAAGCGGAGGCAGCCCGTACTGAGGGGTCGCGCTGATTCCGATGGCGCCGAGGTCGTTCGAGAGGACCGACACGAAGGCGTCGCTGCCACCACCCTGCCAGTCTTCCTCGTACGAACTGCGGATGGTCGGGAAGTCCGGCGAGGTCGTCGACCCCGTTACGTACGCGTTGCCGTCTTCATCGAGCACCACGCACTCCGGCCAGTCGTTGCCGCTTCCGCCCAGGAACGTCGCCGTGTCGAGCGCGCTCAGGTCGTCGGTGAGCCTGGACACGAACCCCTCACCGGAGTGCCCGGCCCCGTCGTCACCCGCGTAGTCGTACTGGAACGCCCCCGCGTGCCTGGGGATGTCGTCCGACGTCGTAGTTCCCACGATGCAGATGTAGCCGTCCGGGTCCCACTTGAGCCCGGTGCCGTATTCCCAGCTGGTCCCGCCGAACATGGTGGACGCGACAAGCGTCGACAACGTGCCGTCGAACTTGGAGACGAACGCGTCGTCGCCGATACCGGCACCGCCGATGCCGTTGTACTCGGGTTGGAAACTCCCCGGCGTGGTCGGGAACGTCGTGGCCGCTCCTGCCTCGGCGTTGTGCCCGGTGACGTAGACGTTCCCTCCTCCGTCGATCGCTATGGCGTAGCCGAAGTCCCAGCTGGTGCCTCCCAGATAGGTCGAGCCCACGAGGCTGCTCAGCGAGCCGTCCAATCCCGTGACGAACGCGTCGTAGACGCCTCCCGCGAACGAGGTATCGTAGGCCGTCGGTGTGAAGGGGTAGTTGCTCGACTGGGTCCAGCCCGTGACATAGACGCCCGCCGCTGCGGCGACCATGTCCTCGCAGTAGTCTGAGCCGTTTCCGCCGAGGTAGGTCGCGGACAGAAGCGTCGAAAGCGACGCGTCGAACTCCGCCACGTAGGCGTCGATGCCGCCCCAGTCGCCGCCGGACGTCCTCGTCTCGTCGAACGCACCCGGCGTGGCAAGCCCCGACGATGCGGTCGCGCCCGTGATGTACACCGTCGTTCCGTCCGTTACGATGGCCCTGGAGTAGTCGAAGGCGGCGCCGCCGAAGTACGTGGACGCTGTCAGGGTGGAGAGGTCGGCGGACAGCTTGGTGACGAAGACGTCGCCGGGGACCGCGTAGGGTCCTGCCGTCCCGCCGGCGTACGTCCTGTCGAAGGCGCCCAACGTAGTTGGGAAGTCAGTGGACAGCGTTCCACCGGAGACGTAGACATTCCCGGCGGCATCGACCGCGATGCAGCTGGCCTGCTCTTCGTTCGCACCTCCGAGGTAGACGGAGGCAAGGAGACTGGTGAGCGTGCGGTCGAACCTCGATACGAAGACGTCCGACGCCCCGCCGTGGTACGGTTCCCCTATCGTTGTCGGGAAGTCGTCAGAAGCCGTGTGTCCCGTGACGTAGACGCTACCGTCCGGACCGAGCGCGACGGCGTCCGCGCAGTACCCACCCTCGGCGTCGGAGCCCCCGAGGTAGGTGGACGCGAGGAGCGGATCGATGATGAGTTCTTGGCCGGGGTCGTAGCTGCCCACGGAGAACCCGTAGGTGTCTCCGGCCACGGCGTAGGCGGCGTCCACCTCGATCCTCTCCCCCGCGATGTGCTGGTACGCGACGGGTCTGCTGAACCGAACGTCGCCGAGGGTGGTAGATACCACCAGGCGTCCGGCGTCGTCCGTGGCGAGGCCCGTCGAGCCGTCGACCGAGATCCTGATGTCGCGTGGGTCGGCTCCGGGCGCCACTGCGAAGATCTTCTCGACGCCGTTGGGGCGCGAGTGCAGCGTCGCGCGGACGCCGCCGCTGACGTCACCCAGTTCGATGATCTCGTACGCGGAGACCCGGTTCGCCGGGCGCCCGGCATCGTTGCCCTTCACTCGGCTGATGGCTGCGCTGGAGGGAGACGCCCCGACCGGCAGAAGCGGACGCCCTCCGGCCAGGGTCTCCTTGATGGCGATGGAGGACCCGGCGGCCGACCCGTTCCCCGGGGCAATGGCGTAGACGATCTCGCCGCGGGCAGTGACGAAGACCGTGCCGTGAGGCGTCCTGGCGTAGAACGCCACGCTCTCGTCGGTCTGGCCAACGTTGGTTACAAAGGGAACGGCAGGGCTCCAGGTGGCGACGCCCTCGGGACCACAGTCGGAGCGCAGGACGCCGCACTCCGAGGCCGCGCCCGCAGCCGGCGCTCTGCCGGGTGCGCCGGCGAGTGAGCCGGACAGCAGGAGAAGCGTAGCGGCGGCGATCGATACGACGGTGGTTCTTCTCCTTGCGGGTTCGCACCCGGGGGAATGCAAGACCTTCACCATTTTCATGGGGGTTCTCCTTCTCGCGCAGGGAGGGCCGGTTGCCGTGTGGTGCCGTGCGTCACACGCCAGTCCAGCTGCTGCGGGCCCCGCGCGTGCACTCAGCAGTGAACTGTGACAGCGAACGACTTGCAGGGAGGGTCCTTCCCGGGCGGGATCGGCGGTCTCGCCTCAGAGCCTTCTGCGAGCGCCAGGTCCGGGCGGTCCCGTCTCACCAGCCACGGAAGGAGAGATCGTCTCTTCCTCCTTATCTGGCGGGCGCCTGGGCACCCAGCGCTTTTCGTCCGTCGTCCCCCCTCATGTGGGGGCGCGCTACAGCACCCAGGCATACCCTATCTTCGCGAAAAGCGTCCGGCCGCTCTGCGTCAGATCTATGTCCTGGTCTCCCTTGTGGATGTCGGAATACCCGAGGAAGAAGACTGTCTGCGGGTTGAGCTTGTACGAGAGCAGCACCTGGCTGTTCAGGCGCGTGCTCTTCGCATCGACGTCGTCCACGTAGAGGTCTGGGTTGAGGTCGTAGTTCGAGTACTGCAGGATGCCCCTGACGAACATCCTCCTGCTGAACTGATACACCGCCTTGAAGCGCGACACGTTCGCGGTGTAGAGCTCGTCGGCCTCCACGGTGAAGCGCTCGAAGGTATGCCCCAACTCGGTGGACAGCCCCTTGCCCAGCTTGAACTCGACGTGGGGGCCCACCGAGAATTCGCGCCCGGTGCGGACGTTGTCGTAGTCGACCGCCTCGCCGTAGGACGCGTCGATGAACGTGAAGAGCGAGCCGCTCGGCCAGAACCCCGCGTCGAAGTTCATCTGCCAGGTCTCGAATTCCTCCCCCTCGTAGACGGACGTTCCCGTCCATCCGGTGACATTCGCGAACGACTGCTTGGGTCCCTGGTGATTTATCCAGAGGTTCGTGCCCCTGGTGTTCTTCGTCCCGTCCTGGAATTCCTGATAGTTGTAACAGCCGCCGAAGTTGAGCATCGTCCACCAGCTGCCGGACTCGCGCTGCCACGTGTGGCCCGCTCCCGCCTCGACGTGTCTGTAGCCCACGCGCGGCGTGAAGGCGAGGTCGGTGCGGAAGTTGTCCCCGACGTCGGAGTAGTTGGCGTAGACGTCGAGTCCGCTCGTGAAGTGTCCGGCCTGGATCTCGTACGCACGGTCGTAGAACTCGCCCTCGGGCTGGTCCTCGATGTCTTCGTCTTCCAGAACCGCATCCGGGTACTGCGTGTACGACCCCTCCACCTGGACCTCGATCTTGTCGTTCTCCGTGAACCAGAACTCCGCCTCGGCGCCCGCTACGCGGTTGTGGTACCCTTCCCCCTCGCGGCCGTTGAAGTACGCGCTGACGGACGACATGTCACCGACGTCTCGCGCGTATCTGAGCGCCGTGGCCGTCGACTCCATATCGAGCGGAGCGTAGGACGACCGCTCGTTGTCGGATATGATAAGGTTGGTCAGTTCGTCGCGGGCGACGAGCGCGCCGAATGTGTTGCCGCCCGCCTTGCCCGTTACCTTGGCGGCCCATATCGGCGACGCTATGGAACGCGAGTAGAAGTTGTCGAACGCGCCCGAGCTCTCGAGGAAGAACGGGCGCTTCTCCTCGTACCACAGCGCGTACTGCCGGTTGACGTCCAGCTGGAACGCATCGGCCTCGACCTGCGAGAAGTCGGGGTTGGCTGCTGCCGAGAGCGTGATGTTCGGCGTTATGCCCCAGCGGGCGGTCACGCCGGCCTCGTACTCGTCGTCCAGGTCGCCGAAATCTCCGGACGGGAAGTCCTGCCTGAACTGAGAGGCCACGGCCGAGACCGTCGGGTCTATCTCGATGTTCCTGCCCGGCGTGGCGCCCTCGAATCCGATGAGTTTGTCCATCTGGCAGCGGTAGCAGTTGTCATCGCGGTCGCGCGCGTAGAGGCTGATGTGGTGGCGCACGTCACGCGGGTAGCTCCGCACCGCGTCGACGCCCCATATCTGGTCCCCGCTGACGCGCTGGAACCTCAGTGTGCTGAACGGAATGGCCATCTCGACGCTGTAGCCCCAGTCGAAGATCTTCCCCGCTGAGTCCCAGATGCCGTCCCACGAGTTGCCGTCACCGTGGATCCCGCTGGCGGTGTCGCCCTGGATGCCCAGCGGGTTGCACGCGAACTCGTACCCGCCCCGCTGATCGTTGTAGGTGTCGATGCCGACGACGACCCACTCGTCGTTCCACATGCGGTCGTGGTCGCAGAGATGCGCGTAGATCTGGGACGGGTCGGGATCCCAGGCGCGGAACGCCACATAGAAGTGAGTCTCGCTGTATGCGAGGAGCATGTCGGTCTCGACCGGAGCAGGGATGTTGTTGCCGGGGCGGACCTCGTTGTTCACGCCCATGACGAGTGCCCGGTCCCAGACTTCTTCGTCCAGCACGCCGTCGATCCTGATCTCGTTATCGACCTTCGGAATGCGCCGCGGCGTTTTGACCGGCCGCTCCCCGTCGGCCCCCGCTGCGGGAACCGCCGT
>JALGZG010000059.1 GCA_025782345.1 bacterium
AGACGGCGAAGACATGCAGGTTGGTTTCCAGGGTGTCGGAGTGACCGGCGGGTGGTCCGATCTCTTTGCCAAGTGGACGCCCGAGCGGCTGTCCGAACGCGCGGGGAAGGTCGCCGTCGACCTCCTGTCGGCGCCCTACGCGCCCGGCGGCGCCGCGACCGTCATCCTCAATCCGGAACTCGTGGGACTCTTGGCACACGAGGCGATCGGGCACACCGTCGAGGCCGACTTCGTACTGGCGGGCTCCGCCGCGGCCGACCGAATGGGCAAGAAGGTCGCCAGTGAGCTCGTTACTCTCGTGGACAGCGGTCCGGCCCTGATCGGCGAGAAGTCCGCCGGGGGCGTCGTGCTCGTGGACGACGAGGGGGTGCCCGCCGGACGCACCGTTGTGATAGAGAACGGCGTCCTCAAGTCGTATCTGCATGATCGCGAGACGGCCGCGAGGTTCGGCGTCCCGCCGACGGGGAACGCGAGGGCATGGCAGTACGACGACGAGCCGCTCATCAGGATGAGGAACACGTACATCGAACCCGGGGAGTCGTCGTACGAAGAGCTCATCGCCAGCGTTGATGACGGCTTCCTGTTGCGCGGGGCCGGGAGCGGGCAGGCGGACGCGAACGCCGAGTTCATGTTCGGCGTGCAGGAGGCCTACGAGATCAAGAAGGGCAAGGTGGGACGGCTTCTTCGAGGAGCGACCATATCGGGCGACGCCTTCGATGTCCTCAAGAGCGTCGACATGCTCAGCTCCGACTTCGAGTGGGCGATAGGCACCGGCTACTGCGGCAAGGGGCAGGCCGCCAAGGTCGACGGCGGCGGGCCGTACGTCAGGTGCAAGCTCCTTGTGGGAGGGAGATAGAGGAAGGAAGAGCCATCGATGGAGAACCTGCTGACATTGTGTGACCGCGTGGTCGAGGCCGCGCTCAAGGCCGGCGCCGACGAGGCGGAGGCGATATCCGTCCGCGTCAGGGACGTCAACGTCGAGCTACAGAAGAACGACCTGCAGATAGCGAGAAGCATGAGCGGAGATGGGTTGGGGCTCAGGGTCTTCAAGGGGGGAAGCCTGGGATTCTCCTACGTCAACAGCTTCGACGAGCCGAGCATCGCGGAGTCTGTCGAGCGGGCCGTGGGGATAGCCGCAGGGGCGCCCAGTGATGAGAACAACGTGTTGCCCGAGCCGACGCCCATCGAACCCCTCGAGGGGATTCTCGATGACGCGGCGGACGAATTCGGCGTCGAGACAGCGGTGGCGCGCGCGCTTGCGATGCTTCGCACGGCGAGGGAGTTCGATACCAGGGTGACCATCGACTCCGGCGAGTTTGCCGGTCACCGTGGCGAGAAGGCCATCTCCACGTCTCGGGGCGTGCGCGCGTCGGAGCGAAGCAGCTTCTACTACTGCTACATCTTCGGGATGGCCAAGGAGGGCGAATCCGTCTCGTCCTTCGACTTCCAGTTCGACGGCGCCCGCACGCCGAGGCGGTGGCCCGCAAGTTCGCTGAGAATGTCGTGAGCTCACTGGGAGCGGTCAGGGGCGAGAGCTTCAGGGGGCCGATCATCCTGGCGCCCAAGGCAGCTGCGGAGATACTCATAGATGGGATCACCTCGTCCGTCAGTGCTTCTTCGGTGCAGCGCGAGACCAGCAAGTTTCTCGGGAAGCTCGGGCAGAGCGTTGCTTCGTCCCTTCTGAGCGTTACCGATGACTCCACACTCAAGGACGGAGCCGCGACGAGCGCGTTCGACCGGGAGGGGCTTAAGCCTGTGGTGCTCCCACTCGTCGAGGCGGGGGTGCTGCGAAACTTCCTTTACGATGCCTACACGGCACGCAAAGACAACCGCCACAGCAACGGTCACGCGGGAGGCGGGGCGTCCACCGTCCCACTCGTCTCGACCACCAACGTTATCGTGGCGCCGGGGGAGACATCACTCGTCGACATGATCGCGGGAATCGACCGGGGCGTGCTGGCGACACGATTCTCCGGAAACGCGGACCCGGTGAGCGGAGATTTCTCAGGCTCCGTCAAGGGCGGCAGGATGATCCGGGGCGGGAAGCTGGCGGAGCCTCTCTGCGGGACGATGATCGCGGGCAACACGTTCGAGCTGCTCACGAGGATCACCGCCATTTCCAGCGAGCGCGAGCGCATGTTCGGCAGTACCGTGCCCTACATCGCGCTGGAGGAGATCGCGGTCACCGGCGGGTAGCGGAGGACGGGTCGCTCTCCCTCGCGCTGTTTTTCTGGGAGATTGACAGCGAGAGGGCCACCACGGTAGAGTGAAGGTGCATTCCTTTGAGCAGGTCACCCGGTGCCTTGGGGGGACTAATGCCTACTATGCGCGTGTCTCGGGTCTTGGCAATTACGAGCGGGCTGGCACTCGCCCTCTCGCTGTATTCGTGCGCGTTCACGTCGGACCTCTCAGGTTCGCTCGTCGGCAAGGTGATGGTCGCCGGGTCGTCAATACCCATCGCCGGAGCCTTTGTCGAGTGTGAGGGCGTCGCCGCGGTCTCTGCCTGGGATGGCAGATACAGTCTCGAGGGTATTCCTCCCGGTGACCGCGTTGTCTACGCGTCCGCGGCCGGCTACAGCAGCTACGCCCAGGTTGTGACCGTCGAGGAATCAACGGTGCATGACATCTACATGGGCATCCCCGTCGGATCGGCACGGCTGTTCGGCTACGTGAGCCACGCCGCGGACGGATTCCTGGAGGGGGCCGCCGTTCAGATCGGAGACATGATCGTCGTGACCGACTCGCTCGGGTACTACGAGTATCCGAACCTCGAGCAGGTCTCGTACTTGATGACGGTCACGAAGGAAGGCTACAGATTGTTCTCACGGAATGTGCACCCGGACTCGGAGGACTACCGGTTCGATGTGAACGTACTGAAACTGGCAACGGTGACGCTGTGGCCGACGGCCGATGCCGGAGTCATCAAGGACAATCCCGACGCGAACTTCGGAGGCAGTCCCGAACTGAGGTTCTTCAACAACGAAATCCATCACGAGCGATTCTTCATCCGCTTCCCACTGGACGGTCTCGAGGAAACGGCCGAGCCCTCCGCCGCGACCCTCTGGTTGTACAACACGGGGGTAGAGACCAACGACGAGCACAGAGCCGTCCTGGTGGGGCGCGTGACCCAGTCGTGGCTCGAAGACGTGGTGACCTGGATGAGGTTTCCGTGGGGACCTACTTCAGTGACTGGCTGGTATACGATCGGCACAACTTCGGTCTTCTTGTCGACACGCCGGTACACCATGTGGCCGATCGGTTCGTCTTCGCCTCGCGAGACCATGAGGAGGAGGACAAGAGGCCCTACGTGGTTCTGGACTACGCGTGGTAGGCCTGGTCCGGCCTTTACCTGAACAGGCTCTTCATCCGCCCCCAGGATATCTCATCCTGTAGGCCCGTGTCCTCTCCGCCGAGGCAGTAGGCGAGGTCTGCCGCGATCTCCGTCACCCGTTGTCCCAGTACAGTTCCCCGCACCCATGCAGCTCGTCCGGCTCTGTGAGCGTCAGCCCCGCGTAGGGCTGGTGTGGCCAGTCCGTGACGACGTAGGCTCCGAGCGACATGCTCGTGGTTATCGTGACCGGGGTCGGAAGAACGGCCGTGGCCGAGTAGACGATCCTCACTGGAGGGTTCATCCATTCCAGATCTGTCGTGAGCTCGCTCCACGCGAAGCTGCAGACGATCGCGGGCTCGAGCGGAGGCGGACATCTCCCATCGTAGAAACGCACGACCACGCCCGCGGGCTCGACCCACTCGTCGAATCCCCACTCAGTGACGTAGAGTGTCACCTCACCGATGGTCCGTCCTGCCAGCGACTCGGGCAGGTCGTCAGCGACCTCCGACTCGAAGGCCGTAGAGGCGTTCACCGCGTAGTCGCACGACGGAGGTTGGCAGTAGAAGGTGCCACGTGGGGGGAGGACCGTCAGATGAGCGGGCGTCGTGGGGAGCGCCGGCCAGGCAGACGGCGGCAGGGGCCCGCGCGTGGCGAGGGA
>JALGZG010000282.1 GCA_025782345.1 bacterium
CGCGGAGGACGGCACGACCTACCAGTACGTGGTCCGGACGCTCTCCCCCGGCGGGACGGTCGACTCCGAGGCCAGCGGTCCGGCCGAGTCCTCCGCGCAGTGGTTCGCTCGGGGGCGCTTCCCCGTGCTCCTCGTCACGCTGTTCTTCTGTGTTGCGGTGCTCTTCTTCGTTCAGAGAGCCAGGGGCGGAACCAGGCTCTTCATCCGTAAGATCCCGGGGCTCGAGGCCGTCGACGATGCCGTGGGACGAGCCACTGAGATGGGCCGGCCCGTGCTCTTCGTGCCGGGCATCGAGACGGTAAGCGAGGTGGGAACGCTGGCTGCGCTCACGATCCTCGGACATGTAGCGAAGCGCGTCGCGACTCACGGCACGCGTCTCCTGGTACCGGTCGCCGACCCGATCGTAATGACGACGGCCCAGGAGATCGTCAGGGCCGCCTACGCCGAGGTGGGTCAGCTCGACGCCTACGACCCCAGTAGCGTCGCTTACCTGACGTACGACCAGTTCGGCTACACGGCGGGAGTAGACGGCATCATGGTACGGGAACGGCCCGAGGCGGTGTTCCTGCTGGGCACGTTCTACGCCGAGTCGCTCATTCTCGCGGAGACGGGCCACGCCATCGGGGCCATCCAGATAGCGGGCACAAAGGAGACTTCCCAGCTGCCGTTCTTCGTCGCCGCGTGCGACTACACGCTCATCGGAGAGGAGCTCTTCGCGGCGTCGAGCTACCTCTCTCGCGAGCCCGTTATGCTCGGGAGTCTCAAGGGACAGGACCTCACGAAGATGGCCATCGTCTACGTCATCATCCTGGGGTTCGTCGTGGGAACCATCGGGGCGCTGGCCTTCCCCGGCGGTAACCCATTCTTCTCGAGGGTATTCGACGCTCTGTACTCGTGGTTCGGCTAGCGGATCAGCGGTCCCGCGACTCGAGCCGCCGGAGATACTGATCCATCGACCGGAAATGCTGATTCATCCATCGGAGACAATGATCCATGAAGCGCACGGTCCCACTGCTGATCACGTTCCTCACGGGCTTCTTCCTCATCGTCTCGTTCTTTGTCCCGCACGAGCCGTTCGGACAGCTCGAGCAGAGGCTCCTCGTGTGGTTCGCCATCGTGTCGGGCTTCGCGATGCTCCTCGGCGTCGACAGCCTGTTCCGAGCGCACCTGCGGAGAATCATCCGGGCGCGCGAGGGCAGGTGGCACAGCCTGGCGCTGCTTCTGAGCCTGGTCGTAACGCTCGTCGTCGGTATCATCGGATTCGTTAAGTTCGGCAGCCCGTTCCACATGCAGTCGCCGTTCATGTTCGTCTACACGTACGGCATCATCCCTCTCCAAGCGACAATGTTCGCGCTCCTGGCTTTCTACATCGCGTCGGCGTCCTATCGCGCGTTCAGGGCCCGGAACACGGTCGCAACCCTGCTCCTGGTGTCGGCGGTCATCGTCATGCTGGGCAGGGTTCCGATCGGGGCCGCCATCTCGCAGTTCTTCCCGGTGGCCCAGGAGTGGATCATGGACGTCCCGCAGCTCGCGGCCAAGCGGGGCATCCAGATAGGCGCAGCGCTCGGAGCGGTCTCGATGTCGCTCAGGATCCTGCTGGGCATAGAGCGGAGCTACCTGTCGTAGGAGCGGGTGCGCGTCCAGGCGGCAGGGACGCTCAAGGAGGACCGGTGGCGGAAGGTGGACGCAGAAGCTTCTGGGAAGTGATGAACAACATCGACAGGAGGATCATCTTCCTGGTCCTCGCGGTGTGCGTCACCATCCCCCTCATCGTCAGCACCGGCGGCGAGATCAAGCCCACGGCGCCTCATCGCCATCGGCCTGCCCCTGGGCCACATGGCGCTCGAGCAGGTCGCGGCCGAGTACGACAAGGAGTACGGCGTCGACTACGTCGACCTGCCTCTGCGGGAGATGCCGGTAACCGCGGACATCCACTCGTACGATGACATCGACCTCCTGTTCGGGTTCGAGCACGGCGCGGTCATCGATTACTGGGTGCGCTACACGCAGGCGCGGTTCGACCAGAAGATGACGTTCGGGACCACGGCCGTGATGGCGCCCGACGCTTACCCCTACCTTCAGTCGGGTCAGATCGAGGGACTGGTGGGGGGCCTGAAGGGCGCGGCCGAGTATGAAACGCTCATCGGACAGCCGGGCCTCGGAACGCGGGGAATGCCGGCTCAGCAGTGGGCGCATCTCCTGGTCATCGGGTTCATCGTTCTCGGCAACCTCGGCTACTACTTCACCAGGAAGCGCGGCAGGCGGGTCGCCTAGGCGAGCGGGGCGGCCAGCGTGACACGGGCGCCCCAGACACGGAGACGGAATGGGTTCGACCACGATGCTCATAGGAACGTGGCTGGCGGGGTTCCTGACCCTCGCGATATTCTCATTCCTGTACAAGGACAACCCGGTTTACAAGCTCGCCGAGCACATCTACGTCGGCGTGTCCGCGGGCTACTGGCTGATCTACGTCGCGTTCTTCGACGTCTACCCCATGCTCATACAGGGCTTCCAGAACGAGACCGGCCTTGAGAAATGGATCCTGCTGGTTCCCGGCGCGCTGGGACTCATCATGCTGTCGCGCTGGTTCCCCAAGACCGCGTGGCTGTCGAGATGGCCCATCGCCTTCACGGTGGGCGTAGGCGCGGGCCTGGGGATCACGGCCAACCTCCAGGGCTACGTGATGCCCCAGATGCAGGCGACGCTTCTGCCGGTGACGGGATGGAACATCGTCAGCCTGAACAACGTGATCCTGACGGTGGGCGTGATAACGACGATCCTCTACTTCTACTTCTCGAAACCCCACAAGGGTGCGCTGGGATGGATGGCACGGGTGGGCATCGTCTTCATCATGGTCAGCTTCGGAGCGTCCTTCGGATACACGCTGATGGCGCGTATCTCACTCCTCATCGGACGGCTGTACTTCCTGCTGTCCGACCTTCTTCACGTGATCGATTAGGCGTCGACGAGCTACCCCGCCCACCTCGACAGATGAATCGCATCGGACATCCGGAAGACCTCCTCCGAAACAGGCAGGCGGACCATCCGAATACCTGCACGCATCACGCGGAAGCCGCGTTCCAGGAACAGGGGAAGCGTGCTCTGGTAGCGTCCGCTTAGGCCAGCGGCCACGCGGGCTAATCCCAGTGACACGCAAGACGCCCAGACCTGCCGCAGGAGGTCATCGAGAATGGACGGGCCGTCCGCGCCCGGCCTCACCGCGAGTGCGTGAATGTAGGCGCGCCCCGTCGTGTTCTC